>JANTGX010000082.1 GCA_024762755.1 Gammaproteobacteria bacterium | reverse complement strand
GGGGAACGCGGCGCCTGGTGGTGATCGGTGTCCTGGCCGACAAGCAGCGCGATCTGCTGACCCGCATCGGCGCCAACACCTACGACGCCGGCAAGCGTGTGCTCATTCCCTACACCCTGTATCAGCAGCAACTGGGCAGCAAGGAGATCCATACCCTGCAGGCACAGGCGGTGAGCGTGGACGCGGTACCCAGGGCGCGCGACGAGATCGTGCAGGTGCTGAGCCTGCGCCACAATGGCCGCTACACCTACCAGGTGGATACCATGGAACGCTGGGTGGCCACGGCGCAGGACATCCTGCACCGGATCTCCGTGACTGGGCTGCTCGCGGCATCCATCTCGCTGCTGGTGGGCGGTATCGGCATCATGAATATCATGACCACCTCGGTGGTGGAGCGCACGCGCGAGATCGGTATCCGCAAGGCCCTCGGCGCGCGTCGCCGCGACATCCTGCTGCAGTTCCTGCTCGAGGCCATGGTGGTCAGTCTCATCGGTGGCACCATCGGTCTGCTGCTGGCCCTGTTGGCGATCCTCGGCCTCTCCCTGGAGACGGGCTACATGCTGGCCTTCTCCTGGCCCATGGCGGGTGTCGCACTGTCGCTCTCGGTGGCGGTCGGCGTTGCTTCTGGCTACTTTCCCGCGCGCAGCGCCGCCAGCTTGCGCCCGGTCGAGGCCCTGCGCTACGACTGACGCCGCTGCCGTCTGGCGAAATGTCTAACAGAATATAGTCGAACAAGATGCACCGCCAGCGCAGGCAAATCCCATCTCGGTTCCACATAAGAAAAATCACTGTCGCGACAAGCATTTCTTATAGATTGCCTGGTGCCACATCGGTAGGCACAATGCGTGGACTCTCGCCACGGTCGGCCGCCCACGGCGGGTCAGATGGGCGAGAGGGAGACTTACTGTCTAACGAAAAAAAGAGGGCCTATACGTGAAGCTGATACTGTTAGGAGCGCCCGGAGCGGGCAAGGGTACGGTGGCCAAGTTGTTGACCGAGCTGGACGGCTCGGTCCAGATATCCACCGGCGACATTCTGCGCGGCGCGGTCAATGCCGGCAGCGATCTGGGCAAGCAGATCGAATCCATCATGAAGGCCGGTGACCTGGTGCCGGACCAACTGATCATGGACATCATGGAGGAGCGACTGCAGCAGCCGGACTGCGAGAAGGGCTTCCTCCTCGACGGTTTCCCCCGCACCATCCCCCAGGCGGAGGCCCTGAAAGAACTGCTTGAGCGCCTCGGCATCGAGCTGGACATGGCGGTCAACCTGCAGGTGCCGCGTGAGGTGATTCTCGATCGCCTGACCACCCGTCGCACCTGTTCCAATCCCGAATGCCAGGCCATCTACAACGTGAAGAGCAACCCGCCCAAGGTCGAGGGTGTGTGCGACAAGTGCGGCAGCCCGGTGATCCAGCGCGACGACGAAACCGTCGAGGCCATCAGCCACCGGCTCGAGACCTACAACGAGAAGACCGCCCCTCTCATCGGTTTCTATGAGAAAGAGGGCTTGCTGACCAACGTCGATGCCACCTCCAGCCAGGTGGTGGTCGACGCCATCAAGGAGAAGCTGGGCCTCTGAGCCTCTCGCGCGCCTCCGGCCTGCCCGGTGCTGGCAGGCCGGCCAGCCGCGTTCCGCCTTTACCTTCCCCGCCATTGCCTGGCCGCCCGGTCTGGCCCTCTCCCCCCTCTTGTCTGTTCAGCCCCCATTCAGTTTCGCAAGATGTTGTTTCCCCTTTCGATTTTTCGTTCAAGATCTTCCCGCCGGTTGCCGACAATGGGTCACTACAAGCAGTAACGCGCCGTGGTCTTGGTCGTGTTACGAGAATAAGAAATCGTGAGGAGACTCGATGAGTAGTGCCGAGAGACGTATCCGGATCCTGCTCCTGGACAATGCGCACACCCGTATCCGCTGGGTCGTGCAGGCCCTGCAAGCCCACAGCGACGACCGCTTCAGCCTGATACATGCACCGAGTCTGGCCATCGCCCAGCTCCTGCTGACCAGCGAAGACATCGATGTGGTGCTCGCCGAACCCTCGCTGTTTGCCGGCAGCGGTCAGCGCCTGACCGAATGGCTCGCCCGCTTCGCCGCCGACAAGCCCATGATCCTGCTGGGACAGGCCCGCGACGAGTCACGTCTGCGCCAACACCGCAAACCCGGTGTACTCGACTATCTGCTGCCTGCCGTCAGCGACCCCCGCCTGCTGGTGCGCACCCTGGACTTCAACCTGGAACACCGTCGCATGAGCGGCGAGCTGGCCGAACTGAGCGAAGACCGTCAGCGCACCGCCTGCCGCGACCCTCTCACGGGGCTGGCCAATCGAAGCCATTTCCGTCAGCGCCTGGCGCAACTGTTGAAGATCGCCGAGGGCAACAAGCTGGCGGTCATGTACATCGACCTCGATCGCTTCAAGGGCATCAACGACAGCCTGGGGGACGCCGCCGGCGACGAGCTGCTGCGGCAGATGGGCCAGCGCTTGCGTGCGACCGTGCGCGGCAGTGACACGGTGGCGCGTCTGGCCGGTGATGAATTCGGCTGCCTGTTGCCAGACGTGGGCTCGCAGGCCAATGCGCGCAAGGTCGCGCAGCAGGTGTTGGATGCTCTCGCCGAGCCGGTGCAGCTGGCCGGGCAGGCCGTGGTCTGCCCACCGAGTATGGGCATCGCCCTGTACGACGAGGACGGGGAGAGTGTCGACGTGTTGCTCAAGCACGCCGACGCTGCCATGCAGACGGCGAAGCGGCAGGGTGCCTGTTTCCATTTTTTCAGTGCCCAGGTGCACGCCGAGGATTTAGAACGCACGAGCCTCGAGGGCGAGCTGCGTCACGCCCTGTCTCGTGGCGAATTCTCCTTGGAGTACCAACCCATCGTCGAGGCGGGGAGTGGACGCGTGTGTGCCCTGGAGGCCCTGCTGCGCTGGGATCATCCCCGCCTGGGCCGGGTCTCGCCGCAGACGTTCATCCCGCTCGCCGAGACCGCCGGCCTCATCGACGACCTGGGCCGATGGGTGCTGCAGACCGCTTGCGCGCAGAACCGGGCCTGGCAGGTCATGGGGCTGCCCGCATTGCGCATGGCGGTGAATCTCTCCGCCCACCAGTTCAGTGGCGACGATGCCTTGGTCGGCACGGTGCGCGAGGTGCTGGCACAAACGGGGCTGGCGCCGCAGTGGCTGGAGTTGGAGATCACCGAGGGTGCGGCCATGGCCAACCCCAGCGCCGCCATCGCCGTCCTCGGTGCCCTGCGCGGCCTTGGCGTGCATGTGGCGCTGGACGATTTCGGCACCGGCTATTCCTCCCTCAGTTATCTGCAGCGTTTCCCCATCGACACGCTGAAGATCGACCGCAGCTTCGTCAGCGAGATCACCGCCAATGACGATTCCCTCGCCATCACCCGTACCATCGTCGATCTGGCCCGCTCCCTGGGCCTGAAGACGGTGGCCGAGGGCGTGGAGCAGGGCGAGCAGGTCGAACAGTTGCAGCGGCTGCAGTGCACCTATCTGCAAGGCTTTCACTTCAGCCGGCCACGGGATGCCACGGGCATCACCGCTCTGCTGCAGGGTGACGGCTGCCCGCCCTCCACGCCGGCGGCTGCTCCTGCGCCGGCCGGGCGAGTGCCGGCGCCCTCCAGCGCGCACGACTGGGCCGGCGAGATCGCCGCGCAAATGGCCCGGGCCGAGTGTCTACCCATGGTCTCCGACGTGGCCCGACGGTTGCTGCAGCTCATGAACGACCCCCATGCCCATGCTGATGAGTTGAGCGCCGTCGTCGAGGCCGACCCGGCCCTGGCGGCACAGGTGATCCGCTATGCCAATGCCCCCTTCTTCGGCTATCAGGGACACATCGAGTCGGTACAGCAGGCAGTGGTCACGGTGTTGGGATACGACGGCGTCATGGGCATCGCCCTCGGCCTGGTATCCATGGGCTCCCTGCGCAGCGCGGACAATGTCCGCCTGGCCGATGACGACTTCTGGTGGCGGGCGGTGGCGGCCTCGGCCCTGGCCCAGGCCCTGGCCTCGCAGCGCGGGCTGCGGCGACGGGTCAAGCCGGGTCTGGCCTATCTGGCGGCCCTGCTACGCGACATCGGTCACCTCTTTCTGGTCAACCGCTTCCCTGCCGCCTGGGATGCCTTGCAGGCCCTGCGTGCCGCCGAGCCGGATCAGGCACGGACGGCGTTGGAGCAGGCCATGCTGGGGACCGATCATGCGGCCATGGGCGCCGCACTGCTACGCCAATGGCGCCTGCCCGCGGAGGTGGTCGCCGCGGTGAGCGGCCATCATCAGGCGGACTACCACGGTGAACACGCCGACTATGTGCATCTGCTGCAATTGGTCGATGGCCTGCTGGCGCGGGCCGAGGGAGAGGACGACGATGGGGAGACACTGGCACTGGCCGCCGAGCGCGTGGGCCTGACGCCGGCCGAGGCACAGGCGGCCTGGGCGCGGGTGCTGGAGGATCGGGCCGGCCTGGAATTCATGGTGCGCCAACTGGCGGCCTGAAGGGATCAGACGCACAGCAGCACACGGTGGCCTTTCTTCATGAAAACAATCGGCTAGGGACTTCAATCGTGCCCCATCTCCGCGTTGTCACTCTTGCCACGTTGTCACTCTTGCCAATGGAGCCATCATTGGTCTGCGAGTGACGCCTTGATCTGAGGCACGCTTGAAGCCCTGGACACGGTCTATATTGTGGCCGGGTTAATATGAAACAGGGTCTCCGCCCGGGCTGGCAAGGCGATTGGTCAGCGCTGCAGCTTGAGGGTGCGCAGTTTGTTCTTCGAGCAGGTGACGTGGTGATCGTCCTCGACGTGACAGACCAGCTTGTGCTCGGCATTCTGCCAGCCGATCTTCACCGGAACCTTGGCGCCGTTGGCCACCGCCCCCTCGTCGGTCACCGTTACCGCCGTGACCTTGTTGCGATAGGAGACCTTGAACTGGCCGTCGTCACGGAAGGCGAAGACGATGGCCTTGGTGAGGTATTCGATATCGGCGATTCCGACACTGCGTCTTTGTGGCTCGGAGAGGCATTCCAGGCGGGGTTCGAGGACCTTGCATTGGGTGATCGCCGAGGGCAGGAACTCCACCGGGCGCTTGCCCTTCTTCCAGCCGCCCAGCAGCACGCGCTGTTTGGTACTGAGGATCTTTTTCGGTGGCGGTGGCGGCGCGGCCTTCTTCTGACGTTGCTTTTGTACCTTGACGGCCTTTGCCGCCTTGCGCGCCTCCTGCTGCAATTGGGCCAGCTTGGCCTCGCGACGCCTGGCCAGCTCGCTGATGCGCTGCAGGTCCGCCGCGGCATTGCCATAGCCGCCCTTGAGGGCGAGTTGATACCAGTACTTGGCCCGCGTCAGGTCGGCGTCGAGACCCAGGCCACGCTCGAACATCTCGCCCAGGGCATGGTGGGCACGCACATAACCCTTGTCGCTGGCCTTCTTCAGCCAACGGTAGGCCTTCTGATAGTCGCGCTTGACGCCCTTGCCCTCGAGGTAGGCCATGCCTAGCTTGTAATAGGCCTTTACATCGCCTTGTTGGGCGGCCTTGCTGTACCAGATGAAGGCCTTACCCAGATCGCGATTGGTGCCGCGACCCACTTCATACATGTGGCCAATGGCGTATTGGGCCTTGGCATCACCCTGTTCGGCTTGCGGCAGCGCCTTGCGGAAGCGTTCCTCCCAGATGTAGTCGCCGGCGGCAAAGGCTGCCGTGCTGCTCAGCAGGAGCAGGACGCAGAGAATCCGTTGATATCCTCGATGCATGTCAATCCCTCTTGGTATGCCGCCCGGCTGGAGCGGTGTTGGCGCAGGGCGCCGGCCCCTTTGACGCACATTGTTGCGGACAGGGACACTGTCAGTGGCTAGATCGGGGAAAGGGTGACCACTATAGGAGATACCCGGGCCGTCTGCCTTTATATTTCGTGTTTTTCGTAAACCGGCCAGGGTAGAGACTCACTGTACCGGCCTACTATTCCATATCGGATGAAAACAGTCCGACTTGACCCCGAACCCCAGGGGACATTACACGTCCAGCGGCTGCAGCGGGTGCTGAAAGATGCAGTGGGTGCGCAGGCAGTGGTCCAGCCAGTCGCCGAGAAAGCGATTGAGCTGGCACTTCTCGTCACGTTGATACATGCGCGGGTTGGGGTAGTCGTAACGGGCCTGCAGGCGGTGATGACCCTCGAAGGCCAGCACCTCGGCGACGCGGGCGTCGTGATAGGTGCGTACCTTCATGTGCAACATGGGCAGCCACCGGTGGGACGACTGCAGCCGCAGGTGCAGGGAGAAGGTGGTGGTGTAGCGGCTCTTCTCGAGGATCTCCAGCGACAGCCGGTTCTCCTGGTCGCCTCGCAGGCAGACGGGCGCCGTGATCTCACGAATCCCCGGGATCACCAGTTGCAGTTTGGTGAAGTTTGTCTCGTGCAGGGGGGTGGCGTTTTGCGACGGGGTGCGTCGCAGCGTGGGTCGAGGGGCGAAGGAGGACATACTGCAGATCGGGCTCGCGAGTCGGAAAACCCTATTGTTGCCCAATCCACTCTTTCATGCGAGCGCGCAGGCGGATGTGGGCCTGGCTGAGCAGCTGGCTGACCCGCGATTCGCTGACGTTGAGCACCCCGCCGATCTCGCGCAGGTTGAGTTCGGACTCGTAGTAGAGGGCCACGGTCATCTTCTCCCGCTCGGGCAGGGTGGCGATGGCCGCCGACAGGCGCTTGCGGAAGTGCTGTTTCTCGATCTCGTCGTGCACGCCCGGCTTGCGGTCCATCAGCGACTGGCCGATGGTGTCCTCGTCCACCCCCAGGTCGTCCCAGCTCAGCACCCGATGGGTGGAGACGTCCTGCAGGGTCTTGAAGTATTCCTCGCGGCTGATGCCCAGGGCCTCTACGACCTCGTCGACACGGGCGTCGCGGCCCTCGCGGTTCTCGATCTCACGGATCGCGCCGGTGATGTCGCGTACCTTGCGGTGTACCGACTTGGGCGCCCAGTCGTTGCGCCGCAGCTCGTCGAGCATGGCGCCGCGGATGCGGATGCCGGCATAGGTCTCGAAGCTGGCGCCCTGGTCGGCGTCGTACTTTCGCGAGGCCTCGAGCAGGCCGATCATGCCGGCCTGCAACAGGTCGTCCACCTGCACCGTGGCCGGCAGCCGGGCCTTCAGGTGATAGGCGATGCGTTTCACCAGCGGCGCGTACTGCGTCACCAGTTCATCGTGCAGGTTCTTCTGCAGATTGTCGTACATGCCGTCCCCAAACGCCGCGGTGAAAGGATACGCCGATGGGCCGGCGCGGTCTGGCAGACACTTCGGCAGTTGGTGGGGAAATCTTTAACCGCAGGGAGGCTGCAGGGCGGGGTGGACTACAGGCTGCGACGGCCGGCGAAGGCGTGGGAGAGGGTGCCGCCATCGACGTATTCGAGCTCGCCGCCGAGGGGCACGCCGTGGGCGATGCGGCTGCTGGCGATGCCGCGCGCGAGGACCATCTCGTGGATGTAGTGGGCCGTGGCCTCGCCCTCCACGGTGGGGTTGGTGGCGAGGATCACCTCGCGCAGATTCGCCTCGTCGAGCCGGGCCTGCAGGCGGTCGAGGCCGATCTCCGCCGGGCCGATGCCGTCCAGTGGCGAGAGGTGGCCCATGAGGACGAAATACAGGCCGCGGTAGGCGCTGGACTGCTCGATGGCGCGCACGTCGGCGGGGGACTCCACCACGCACAGCAGGCCGGCGTCGCGCGTCGGGTTGGCGCACAGGGGACAGACCTCGTTCTCGCTGAGGTTGCGGCAGCGCGTACAACGGCCCACCTTCTCCACCGCCTCGGCCAGGCTGGCGGCCAGGCGCAGGGCCCCCTCGCGGTCGTGCTCGAGCAGGTGGAAGGCCATGCGCTGCGCCGATTTGGGGCCGATGCCCGGCAGGCAACGCAGGTCCTCCATGAGGCGGGCGATGAGTGGGCTGAACTCCATGGGCCGGCCTCAGAAGGGCATCTTGAAGCCGTCGGGCAGATTCATGCCGGCGGTCATGCCCGACATCTTGTCCTGTGTCTGCGCCTCGACCTGACGCACGGCGTCGTTGACCGCGGCGGCCACCAGGTCCTCCAGCATCTCTTTGTCGTCGCCCATCAGGCTGTCGTCGATGCTGACGCGTTTGACGTCGTGGCGGCCGTTCATCACCACCGTCACCATGCCGCCGCCGGACTGGCCGGTGACCTCCATCTGGGCCAGCTCTTCCTGGGCCTTCTTCATGTTTTCCTGCATCTCTTGGGCCTGCTTCATGAGCTTGCCGATGCCGCCTTTGATCATAGTCTTGACCTCGTGATTCGGTGGATGATTGGGCGGGCAATTATACCCGTAATGGTGCCCGCAACGGGGCCGTCACTGGCCCTGGCTCATTCGACCGGCGTCACCGAGCCGGGGTTCACCTGGGCGCCGAAGGTTTCGCGCAGGGCCTGCACGCCGTGGTCCTCGGCGATGCTGGCCTCCGCCTGCCGTTGACGGGCGTGGCGTGCCAGCTCGCGCCGCGCCGCCGGGCTGGGCACCGCGGGGGCCTCCCGCTCGATGCTCAGGCTGACCGTCTCGCCGAGCCGTCGCCCCAGGGCCTCGGCCAGCTGCGCCTCCCGGGCCGGGTTGATCAAATGGGCATGACTGGGGGCGAGGCTGAGGGAGAAGTGGGCACCCTCGCGCTGTTTGAGGGCGCAATTGAGAGCGAGCTGGGCGGTGAGGCCCTCCAGTTGCAGGGTATCCAGCAGCCGTTCCCACTCGTCGGCCGGGGGCACGCCGGTCGGCTCTGCCACGGGTTTGGCAGGTGGTTCTGTGGG
>JANTGX010000081.1 GCA_024762755.1 Gammaproteobacteria bacterium | reverse complement strand
CCGGTGGGCGCGCCCGGCGAGGCCCGCCCGCTGCAGGCCGGTGACATCATGATCCTGCTGCAGCGACGCACCCACGCCAGCGCCTTCGAGCAGGCCCTGCGCGAGGCCGGCATCCCCTACGACGGCGCCGACCGTGGCACCCTGCTGGCGGCCCTGGAGATCGAGGACATGCTGTCCCTGCTGTCGCTGCTCGCCACCCCCTTCGACAACCTGTCCCTGGCCAGCCTGCTGCGATCGCCCCTGTTCGCCTGCAGCGACCAGGACCTCGCCCAGCTCGCCGCCGAGCCCAGCGGGGGGCGTTGGCTCGAACGCCTGCAAGGCCTGGCGTCGGCGGAGCGCCTGTCGCCGCCAGCGGCGCGTGCGGCCCGGCTACTCGCCCGCTGGCAGGGGCTCACCGGCCACCTGCCCATCCACGACCTGCTCGATCGCGTCTTCTGCGAGGGCGACGTGCTGGCCCGCTATGCCGCGGCCTCGCCTCGCCACCTGCGCCACCGTGTGGTGGCCAACCTCTCTCGCTTCCTCGAGTTGGCCCTGGAGGTGGACAGCGGCCGCTACCCCAGCATCGGCCACTTCATCGCCCGTCTGCGCGACCTGCAGCGCCGCGAGGACGGCGCCCCGGACGAGGGCCGTCCCCTGCACAGCGAGCCGCGCGTGCAGATCATGACCATTCACGCCGCCAAGGGACTGGAGGCGCCGGTGGTCTTTCTCGCCGACGCCACCAACACCGCCGTGATGCCCTCCGCCCACCAGGCCCTGGTGCACTGGCCGGCCGATGGCGAACGTCCCACCAGCTTCCTCCTGCTCGGTCGCAAGCAGGCCCTCGACCCCGTCAGCCGCCAGCGCCAGGAGGAGGAGCAAGAGGCGCAGCAGCGGGAAAACGCCAATCTGCTGTATGTCGCCCTGACCCGGGCCCGGCAACTGTTGTTCGTCTCGGGTTGCCGGCCGGCCAAGGGTCAGGATCTGGGCTGGTATGGCGTCCTCGCCGCCGCCTGTGGGGCGCAGACGGCGACGTCATCGGGCGACACGCAGCTGTTCTTCCGCCACGGGCAACCGCCGGCCGTGACGCAGGAGCCGGCCACCGAGCCGCCGACGGTGGCGGTCGACGAACGCCTCTCACGCCCCCTGCAGACGGTGACAGTGGCGCAGAACATCGTCCCCAGCCAGGCCCGCACGGACGAGGCCACCGAGACACTGCCGCCCGCCAGGGATGACGAGGCCGGGGAACAGGAACGCGCACAGGCCCGTCTGCGCGGCGAGGCCATTCACCGGTTGCTACAGCTATTGAGCGAGGGCGTGGAAGGAGCGCGACAGCGGGTCGCCGCGGAGCAGGGAATACCGGCGGATCTGCCGGCCCTGCAGGCGTGGGAGGAGGAGGCCCGGGCGGTCCTGCAAGCACCGAGCCTGAGCCATCTGTTTCGACCGGAGGCCCATCAGCGGGCCTGGAACGAGGTTCCCATCCAGTACCGTGACCATGGCCGTCAGGTGTACGGCATCATCGATCGGGTGGTACTGCAGGGAGACGAGGTGTGGTTGTTGGACTACAAGACCCGGCCGTTGGAGAGCCGGGAGGCGGCCGCCGCAGCGGCCGAGGAATACCGCGCCCAATTGGACTTGTATGCCCGGGGCGCAGCGCGCCTGTGGCCGGGGAAACGCCTGCGGGTGGGGGTGGTCTTCACCGCCCTGCCCGCCTGGGTGGAGCTGACCTGAGAGGGCCCTCGGCGCGCCTACTCGGCACCTTTGTCGAGCAGCTCCAGCAGGCGCTTGGGCTCGACGTAGCCCGGGATCACCTGGCCGTTCTCCAGCACCAGGGTCGGCGTGCCGGTGACGCCCACGGCATGGGCCGCCGCCATGTGGGTCTCCACCGGGTTGGCACAGTCGGCCCGCGGCAACTTCTCACCCTGCTTGGCGCGGGTCATGGCCTCCCTGCGGTCGTCGGCACACCAGACGGAGACGGCCTTGTAATAGGACTCGGAATTCACCCCGGCGCGCGGATAGGCGAGGTAACGGAAGGTGATGCCCAGTTTGTTGTAGTCGGCGATCTGACTGTGCATCTTGCGGCAATAGCCGCAATCGATGTCGGTGAAGGCCGTGACCACGTGGCGCGGCTTGTCGGCGGCGAAGATGATCATGTCCTTGGGGTCGAGGCTGGCGAGTACCTTCATGCGGCCCTGGTTGCGCTTGCTCTCGGTGAGGTTGCGGCGCGTCTTGAGGTCGTACAGATTGCCCTCCAACAGGTAACGCCCATCGGCCGAGACGTACAACACCTGGGTGCCGAAGACGGCCTCGAACATGCCCGGGATGGGCGCCGGCGTGAGGCTGTCCGGGGTGCCATTCGGCACTGCCACCTTGAGTGCGGCGCGCACCTCGGCCTCGCCGGCGTGGCTGGAAAAACTGCTCAGGAGCAGGGGCATGGCGCAGAGCGCGAACAGCTGTCGTCGGTTGATGTGCATGTTTCCTCGTCGATGCCCCAGGGGGCAAGTCAGTCTCTGAAATTGGTGAATTGCAGTGGCAGGCCGAGCTTCTGCTCGCGCAGCATGGCCATGACCTTCTGCAGGTCGTCGCGCTTCTTGCCCGTCACGCGGACTTGGTCGCCCTGGATGGCGGCCTGGACCTTGAGCTTCATGTCCTTGATCAGCTTGACGATCTTGCGCGCGGTGTCTTTGTCCACACCCTGTCGCACGGTGACCTTCTGCTGCGCCCGTCGGCCGCTGGCCTCGGCCTCGCCGATCTCCAGGCAACCGATGTCGACACCGCGTTTGACCATCTTGTTGCGCAGAATATCCATCATCTGCTGCAACTGGAATTCGTTCTCTGCCGACAGCGTGATCTCCTCGCCACTCAGCTCGAAACGGGCATCGCTGCCCTTGAAGTCGAAGCGGGTCTCCACCTCACGGTTTGCCTGGTCCACGGCGTTGCTCAGTTCGTGCAGGTCGACTTCGGAAACCACGTCGAATGATGGCATGGGGGTACCTCGTAGGACTGTGTTGTAGGTCAACCGCGCGGATGATGCGCGGCATGCAGGGCCTTCAGGCGCGCATTGGCGACGTGAGTATAGATTTGCGTGGTGGACAAGTCACTGTGCCCCAGCAGCATCTGCACCACGCGCAGATCGGCGCCGTGGTTGAGCAAATGGGTGGCGAAGCTGTGCCGCAGGGTGTGCGGCGAGAGATGCTGCGTGATCCCGGCCTGTCGTGCGTAGCGTTTGATCAGGTACCAGAAGGCCTGACGGGTGAGCGGACCGCCGCGACGGGTGACGAACACCGACGCACAGGACCGCGCGCCGAGCAGTTCGAGGCGGGCCGTGTCGAGATAGCGCTGCAACCAGTCCTGTGCCTCCTCGCCCAGGGGCACCAGGCGTGTCTTGCTGCCCTTGCCCACCACCCGCAGCACGCCCTGGCGCAGATTGACCCCCAGCATGGGCAGGCCCACCAATTCGGAGACGCGCAGGCCCGTGGCATAGAGCAGCTCGAGCATGGCGCGGTCACGCAACCCCAGGGGCTGGGTGACGTCCGGCGCCGACAGCAACGCCTCGGTATCGCCCTCGCCGAGGGCCGTGGGCAGGGGCCGGCCCAGACGCGGCGCCTCGATACGCTCGGTGGGATTGTCGCTCAGCCAGCCCTCGCGCAGGGCGAAGGCATAGAAGCGCCGTAGGCAGGAGAGCAGGCGCGCCACGCTGCGCGGCCGGCTACCCTGGCTGTGGCGATGCGCCAGATAGGCCTGTACCGTTTGCCGCCCCGCCGAAGTAAGACCGGCATCCTGCGTACCCAGCCAGCGGGCGAAGGCGGAGAGATCGCGCCCGTAGGCGGCCAGGGTATTGGTGCTGAGTCCGCGCTCCATCCACTGCGCATCGAGAAAGCGCTCGATCAGTGCCTGCTCGGCGGCCGGCAGGGTCTCAATGACGCGACTCATGAGCCAGTAGTGCCTGCTTGATGAGAAAGAGATTGCCGGCCTTACTGCCGGCATAGCCGCCGGGCCCGTGACGCGCCACGACACGGTGGCACGGCACCAACAAGGGCAAGGGATTGCGGCGGCAGGCGTTGCCCACGGCGCGTGCACCGCTTGCCAGCCCGGTGGCCAGTTGGCCGTAGGTGAAGGTCTGGCCGGCGGGTATCTGCCGCAGGCTCGCCCAGACACGCCGCTGAAAGGCCGTACCCTCCGCCGCGATGGGGAGATCGTCCAGACGCTGACGAGGATCGCGGAAGTAGGCCGAAAGCTGTGTGGCCACCTGCCGGGCCAGGGGATCCCCGGCGGCAAGCAGGGCACAGGGGGGCAAGAAGTCGATGGAGAATACCGCCTCCGCCGTGGAGCGCAGACCCAGCACCCACTGGCTGGGTAGCAGGGGGAAAGGCAGGATGGCGCTGTAGTCGTCGTTCATCGTGCCGCCCGACGGCCGCCGCGCGCGATGCGCAGACACAAAAACGCCCGGCATACACCGGGCGTCGTTTGTTGCTGCGAGGTGAGAGGCATATCGACCTCGACGATCGGGCCTCGGCTCAGAGCTTTTCCTTGATACGGGCGGCCTTGCCCTGCAGACCACGCAGGTAGTACAGCTTGGCCCGGCGCACGTCACCGCGACGCTTGACCTCGATCTTGTCGACCATGGGGCTGTGGGTCTGGAAGACACGCTCGACGCCCTCGCCATGGGACACCTTGCGCACGGTGAAGGAGGAATTGAGACCGCGGTTCCGCTTGGCGATCACGACCCCTTCGAAGGCCTGCAGGCGCTCGCGCGAACCTTCCTTGACCTTGACCTGGACCACGACGGTATCGCCGGGGCCGAAATCGGGCAGGGTCTCTTTCATCTGTTCGGTTTCGATTTGTTTGATGATGTCGCTCATGATCTGCTCCACTAGATTTTCGGCGGATTATACCGCGAGTTTTGTTGCTTCCAATTCTATGTCTGTGGCGTCTGCTCGCGGATGTATTCCTCGAGCAGACGCTGCGCTTCGTCGTCCAGGCTCAACTGCTGCAACAAGTCGGGCCGCCGCTGCCAGGTACGCCCCAGGGCCTGCTTGCGCCGCCAGCGGCGGATCGCCGCATGGTCGCCACTCAGCAACACCGGCGGTACCGCCTGGCCCCCGATCTGCTCCGGCCGCGTATAGTGCGGATGGTCGAGCAGGCCGTGTGTGAACGAGTCCTGCTCGGCCGAATCCTGGTGCCCCAGGGCCCCCGGCAGGAGCCGCGTGACGCCGTCGAGGAGCACCATGGCGGCCAATTCACCGCCGCTCAGGACGTAGTCGCCGATGGACCACTCCTGGTCGATCTCCGCCTCGATCAGACGCTCGTCGACACCTTCGTAGCGACTGGCCACCAGCACCATGCCCGGCAGTGCCGCCAGTTCCTGCAGCCCCGCCTGATCCAGCCGTCGCCCCTGTGGCGAGAGGTGGATCACCGGTGCCCCGGCGGGGGCCGCATCGCGGGCCGCCCGGATCGCGGCGCGCAACGGCGCAACCTGCATCACCATGCCCGGGCCACCGCCATAGGGCCGGTCGTCCACGGTGCGATGGCCGTCCTCGGCGTAGTCGCGTGGATTCCAGCGCCCCAGCTGCAACAGGCCGCGCTCCAGGGCGCGACGCGTAATGCCGGATTCGCTCACGGCGTCCAGCATCTCCGGGAACAGAGTGACCACGTCGATGCGCATGCGTCTAGGCCAGGTAGTCGGCGTCCCAATCGACGCGCATCACTCCGCCATCGAGATCCACCGACTTGACCACGTGCCCCATGACGAAGGGGATCAGCCGTTCCCGATCGCCCTTCACCACGAGGACGTCATTGGCCCCGGTGGCCATCAGGTGGTCGATCACCCCGAGCTCTTCGCCCGCAGTGTTGACCACCCGCAGACCGACCAGGTCGGCCCAGTAATACTCACCTTCACCTGCCGGCGGCAACTGCTCACGGCGCACGGCGATCAGATGACCGCGCAGCCTGGCGGCGGCGTCGCGGTCGTCACAACCAGCAAACTTTGCCACCACGCCCTTGCCGTGCGTTCGCCCTTCCTCGAGCTCGGCCTCGCGCCACTCGCCCTGCCGATCGCCTTCGCGTCGCAGGTACCAGGGGCTGTACTCCAGAATGGCCTCGGGCGCTTCGGTGTCGGCATGGATCTTCACCCAACCCTTCACCCCGTAGGGCGCGCCGACGTGGCCCAGGACGACCCAATCGCGATCCTCGTCAGCCATTGCCTTCGTCCTCGGGACAGTGTCGCCCCGTCATGCCATCCCGTGCGGGATCAGGC
The DNA here is from genome assembly GCA_024762755.1 of Gammaproteobacteria bacterium. Taxonomy (GTDB): domain Bacteria; phylum Pseudomonadota; class Gammaproteobacteria; order SZUA-152; family SZUA-152; genus JANTGX01. The sequence goes on along the minus strand of JANTGX010000081.1, from coordinate 2,588 downwards.
GGCGGCGGTCGCGGCCTTGGCGTGTTGCTTCAGCAGCTGGCTGACGCGTTCGGAGATCTGCGCACCCTGGCCCTGCCAGTGCTCGATGCGGTCACGATCGACACGCAGGGTCTCTTCCTGGCCGCGGGCGACCGGGTTGAAGAAACCGACGCGTTCGATGAAGCGGCCGTCACGTTTGTTGCGGCTGTCGGTGACGACGATGTGATAGAAGGGACGCTTCTTGGCGCCGCCGCGGGATAAACGAATGATGACCATTGCGTCTCGTTGCTCCGTCAATGGCGTCTTGTGAACGCCGTTTTTGTACGATGGTGAAAACGACGGGCCGCCATGCTCACGCCGGCAGCCCGCTGAAGGCGGCGTATTCTACGGCAAAGTACCGTGAAAAGGAATAACGCGGGGGGTCAAAAGGGCATGCCGCCCGGCATCCGTCCCTTCATGCCACGCAACATCTTGCCCATGCCGCCCTTGCCCATCTTCTTCATCATCTTCTGCATCTGGGTGAACTGCTTCAAGAGGCGGTTGACGTCCTGCACCTGCGTGCCGGAACCATTGGCGATGCGACGCTTGCGTGAGCCCTTGATGAGCTGCGGAAAATGCCGCTCGTGGGGGGTCATGGAGTTGATGATGGCCTCCAGGCGCTTGAACTGTTTGTCGTCCATCTGGTTCTTCACCGCGTCCGGCACGTTGGACATGCCGGGCATCTTGTCCATCAAGGCGGCGATGCCACCCATGTTCTGCATCTGCTGCAACTGACTGCGGAAGTCCTCGAGATCGAAGCCCTTGCCCTTGGAGACCTTGCGCGCCAGCTTTTCGGCCTCTTTGCGGTCGACCTTCTGCTCCACCTCCTCGATCAGGCTGAGCACGTCGCCCATGCCCAGGATGCGCGAGGCCAGACGGTCGGGGAAGAAGGGCTCGAGGGCGGTGGTCTTCTCGCCCACGCCGAGAAACTTGATGGGCTTGCCGGTGATATGGCGAATGGACAGGGCGGCGCCACCCCGTGCATCACCATCGGCCTTGGTGAGGATGACGCCGGTCAGCGGCAGGGCCTCGTTGAAGGCCCGCGCGGTGTTGGCGGCATCCTGGCCGGTCATGCTGTCGACGACGAAGAGGGTCTCGATGGGCTCGACGGCATCATGCAGGCGCTTGATCTCGGCCATCATCTCGTCGTCGATATGCAGTCGGCCGGCGGTATCGATGATGACCACGTCCTCGGCCTTCTTGCGCGCCTGGTCGATGGCGGCGCGGGCGATGTCCACCGGGTCCTGGCTGGGGTCGCTGGGGAAGAAATCGGCGCCCACCTCCTTGGCCAGGGTCTCCAGCTGGTCGATGGCGGCGGGACGATAGACGTCGGCACTGGCCACCATCACCTTCTTTTTCTTCCGTTCCTTGAGCCAGCGGGCCAGCTTCGCCACGCTGGTGGTCTTACCCGAGCCCTGCAGGCCGGCCATGAGGATCACCGCCGGCGGCCGGGTGTTCAGGTCGAGTTCGGCGTTGGCCTCGCCCATGACCTTTTCCAGCTCTTCGCGCACGATCTTGATCAGCGCCTGGCCTGGGGTGAGGCTCTGCATGACCTCCTCGCCCAGGGCCCGCTCGCGCACGTGGTCGATGAACTCGCGCACCACCGGCAAGGCCACATCGGCCTCCAGCAGGGCCATGCGCACCTCGCGCAGGGTGTCTTTGATATTGCTTTCGGTGAGTCGGCCCTGTCCGCGGAGATTCTTCAGGGTGCGGTTTAGGCGATCGGAGAGACTGTCGAACATGTGGGGATCCTGTCTTGCCATGGGCCCGCATCTGCGCGGGCCTTGTGACCGTCAAGTATACCCGATTCCGCCCCTGTTCTGGGGCCAGACAATCTAGGAGTCTGTCGGATTCAGGACTGATCTGCTGCGGAAAATCAATTTCCCCCCGGGACGATCGCCCAAACCCGACAGACTCCTAGAACTCGAAGGTTTCGCCGCTGCTGAGTGGGTGGATCTCGCGGTCTTGGATGGCCTCGCGACACTCCTCCAGGATCAGCGACTCCTGGCCGGGCTTGGTGTGGCTGATGTGGATGCGCGGGCGGTGGTGCAACTTCTGCAGATCGGCCGCCAGCAGGCGCGGCGTGTAATGGCCGGCCTTGCGACCGAGGTCCTCGTCGGCATTGGCAAAGGCGGCCTCCACCAGCAGCAGGTCGAGCCGGTCATGGGCATTGAGGGCCTGCCAGAAACTGTCGTTGGTGGACGTGTCACCGCTGAAGGCGAACACGCCGCTGGCATCTTCGACGCGGTAGCCGACGCCGGGCACGATGTGCGCCACGGGGATCATCTCCAACTGTCGCCCCTGCAGGGTCATCTGCCCACCGGGCTCGAGCGGCGCGTAACGCATCACCGGGGCTTCCGCCGTGGGCAACTTGGCGAAGTCGGGCCAGATGGTCCAGTTGAAGACGTGTTTGCGCAACGCCTCGAGGGTCACCGGTTGGCCGTGTACGATCACCGGTTCGCGAATACAAGGGAAGATGCTGTCCACCAACAGGGGCAGAAAGGAGAAGTGATCGAGGTGGGAATGGGTGAGGAAGACGTGGCGAATACCCCGCATCTCTTCCAGGGACA
>JANTGX010000080.1 GCA_024762755.1 Gammaproteobacteria bacterium | reverse complement strand
AGATATTGCAATATCGATTTCGTAAATGTTCTTTTATTGTTTCCGGATTCAAGTGAGATTGTTGTGTTGGGTTTACTACACACTCTCACTGCTGTCACATATACGGGTTGCCGCTGTTCTTCACACCCGCAAGCAGTGGGCCAAGCCGCATGATCGAGCAGCTTCGACACAGGAATCCCTGCAACCGCTTTCCGTCAGAGCCTGCTTCGCGAGCGTTTTGGATAGAGCCTGCCCCGTGAAGCGTTTTGGGTAGAGCCTGCCCCGTGAAGCGATTTGGGCATTCCGGGCTTGTCCCGGAATCCAGTGGTCGCCTTAGAGCGCCTAGTTTTGGTTCAAGCACTGGTGGGATGCCGGAACGAGTCCGGCCTGACGAAGTGAAGTGTATGGGACAGCAGTGACACGCCACTGTTTTTGGCTGTTTGACTTGTGTTGATTCGCTTGGTTATGACGCAATCATCGGCAACGGAGATTCTTGACCGAGTTTGTGACGAGGGTGTGCGCATCTCAAGCACCGTTGGTCTCGCCTTTTCACCTATCGCAAGGGCGGCGCCGATTCGGTGGGGCAATGGTATCATTCGCGAATGACACAGAATTCTCCGACGCATTCCTCTCTGTTATCACGCGCCTATTGCGTGGATATCGATCACGAGCGCGCCGGTCAGCGTATCGACAACTTCCTCCTCGCCACCCTCAAGGGAGTGCCGCGCACGCGCATCTATCGCATGCTGCGCAAGGGTGAGGTGCGCGTCAACAAAGGCCGGGTGAAGGCCACCTATCGGCTGTCGACGGGTGACTCCGTGCGTATCCCGCCTGTGCGCACGGCGCAGGCCGGTGACGTGGTGCGACCCGGCGAGGCGGTGCTGCGGCGCATTGAGGACAGCATCCTTGTCGAGGAGAAGGGCTACCTGGTGTTGAACAAGCCGTCCGGCATCGCCGTGCATGGCGGTAGTGGTCTGATCTACGGGGTCATCGAGGCCCTGCGTGCCCTGCGGCCAGAGGCCCCCTTCCTGGAACTGGTGCACCGTCTGGATCGCGATACCTCCGGCTGCCTGGTGGTCGCCAAGCGGCGCAGCGTGTTGCGCGAATTCCACGGCCTGCTGCGCGGCGACGGCATGCATAAGCGCTACCTGGCGTTGGTGAAGGGACGTTGGCAGGGCGGCGCCCGTCGCGTGGATGTCCCGCTGCGCAAGAACACCCTACGTTCCGGTGAGCGGGTGGTGGTCGTCGATGCGGAGGAGGGCAAGGCCTCCCTGAGCGTCTTTCGCCCCCTGACGGTGTTCGCCGACGCCAGCCTGATGGAGGTCGAGCTGATGACCGGTCGCACGCATCAGATCCGCGTCCACGCCGCCCACCTGGGCCATCCCATCGCCGGTGATGACAAATACGGTGACGCCCTCTTCGACCGGCAGATGCGCGGGCTCGGTCTGCGCCGGCTGTTTCTGCACGCCCGTTCGCTGCGTTTTCAGCTGGAAGGGCAGGCAGCGACCACCGTGGAGGCCCCCCTGGGGGTCGAACTGGAGGCGGTGTTGGCCCGCCTGGAGGCCAAGTCATGAGTCGGCCCTTCGAACTCCTGGTATTCGACTGGGATGGCACGGTGATGGATTCCGAGGCGCATATCGTGGCCAGTATGCAACGCGCCATCGAGGAGTTGTCCCTACCGGAACTGCCTCCCAGCCGTCTGCGCGAGGTCATCGGCCTGGGCCTGAAGGAGGCCATCGAGCAGTTGTACCCGACGCTCGAGGCCCCGCACCGGGAACGGATGAAGGATCGCTACCGCTATCACTTTCTCGCCGAGGATCCCTGCCAGCCCTTTGCCGGGGCCGAGGCGGTATTGCGTCAATTGGAGAGCCAGGGCTACCTGCTCGCCGTGGCCACCGGCAAGGGACGCGGCGGACTGGACCGGGTGCTCGACAGTACCGGCTTCCGCCCCTTCTTCACAGTCACGCGCAGCGCCGACGAGACCCGCTCCAAGCCCCACCCACAGATGCTGCACGAGGTCATGGATTTCTGTGGTGTGGAGCCGGCAGACACCCTGATGATCGGCGACACGGAATACGACCTGGAGATGGCGCGTCATGCGGGTGCCACGCCCCTCGCCGTCAGCTACGGCGTGCATGCCGTGGATCGCCTGCAGCGACACGCCCCGGCCGGCGTGCTCGACGACATCCGCGAATTGCCGGCCTGGCTGGCGGCGGCCGCGCGGGATGACAACCCAATGGAGAGCCACTAGCATGGGCACCCCTTCACAGCGGCAGGAGCGACTATGAGCGACTCACGCGACGAGCCAGGTGATGCCTGGACCAGCGGCCCGGCCGTCGAGCCGGCGAAAGAGACTCCCGGCGCGGAGGCCGGCAAGGGGGCCGACTGGGAGCGGGATGTGATCAACCGCCTGGCCTTTGCCTCCCTCAACGAGCAGCGCCGCGCGCGCCGCTGGGGGATCTTCTTCAAGCTGTTGTTCTTCATCTATCTATTTGCCATCTTCTTCGTCCTGCCTGGCCAATGGGGAGCCACGCCCATCGTGCACGGCGAGCACACCGCCCTGGTGGAGCTCGACGGCGTCATCGCCAGCAACACCCCGGCCAATGCCGACAACCTGGTGGGCAGCCTGCGCAGGGCCTTCGAGGCGAAGAATGCCAAGGGCATCATCCTGCGCATCAACAGCCCCGGCGGCAGCCCGGTGCAGGCGGGCTATGTCTACGACGAGATCAAGCGCCTGCGCAAGAAATATCCGGAGAAGAAGCTCTATGCCGTGGTGACGGACATCTGCGCCTCCGGCGGCTACTACATCGCCGCCGCCGCCGATGAGATCTACGCCAACCAGGCGAGCATCGTCGGCTCTATCGGCGTGCTCATGGACGGCTTCGGCTTCGTCGACACCCTGAAGAAGCTGGGGGTCGAGCGGCGTCTGATGACCGCCGGTAAGCACAAGGGCATCCTCGATCCCTTCTCACCCCTCAAGCCGGACGAAGTGGCCCACGTGCAGGGCTTGCTCGATGGTATCCACCGCCAGTTCATCGACGCCGTGAAGGCCGGACGTGGCGACCGCCTGGCGGACGATCCGCGTCTCTTCAGCGGCCTGTTCTGGGACGGCGAAGAGGGCGTCAAGCTGGGGCTGGTGGACGGCCTTGGCAGCAGCAGCTACGTGGCGCGGGAGATCATCAAGGCGAAGGAGATCGTCGACTACACCAACCGCCCCGATCTGCTGGAGCGTTTCGCCGAACGTATCGGCGTGGCCTCGGCGCGGGCCATCGGCGACGACCTCGGTCTGCACGGGGCGAATCTGCGCTGAATCCGCGCGGCCAATGAGCGAGCGTGGTCCCGCTCATTGGCTGGCTTTATCGCGTCATCGAGAATCCTGTCGCTACAAATCCCGGCATTTCTTGCTGCTATTGGGGCATTCGTGTAAAACCGAGTGTCTTGCCGCAAGGGGGGAGGAGAAGCGATGTCGCAGAAACATCCTATCGTTGCCGTCACCGGGGCCTCCGGTGCGGGTACCAGCGTCGTTCAACGGGCCTTCCGAGACATCTTCCGCCGAGAGGGTCTGAACGCCGTCTTCGTCGAGGGCGACAGCTTCCGCCGCTATGACCGAGAGGCCATGCAGGCGTATCTCCAGCAGATGCAGGCCAAGGGACGCACGCCGTCCCCCTATGGCCCGGACGTCAACCTCTTCGATCAGCTGGAGGCCCTGTTCCGCGACTATTCCAGCACTGGCCGTGGCCAGATGCGTCATTACCTGACGCGCGAGACCGCCGAGACATTGGGCGGCGAAGAGGGCACCTTCACCCCCTGGCAGGAGACCCCGGCCGACAGTGACCTGCTGTTCTACGAAGGCCTGCACGGCGGTGTGGTCGCCGATCACTGGACCCGGCGCAAGCTGAGCCCCTCGCACAACCCCCGGGTGGTCCGCGAACGCCGTGACGCCGAGCGCAAGAGCGGCGTGGATGCGGCGCAGTACGTGGACCTGTTACTGGGTGTGGTGCCGGTGGTGAACCTCGAATGGATCCAGAAGATTCACCGTGACCAGCAGGTGAAGGGTTATTCCTGCGAGGCCAGCACGGCGCACATCATCGAGCGCATGCAGGACTACATCCACTTCATCGTGCCGCAGTTCTCCGCCACCGACATCAATTTCCAGCGCGTGCCGTTGGTGGACACCTCCAACCCCTTCATCGCCCGAGACGTGCCCACCACCAGTGAGTGCATCGTGGTGATCCGCTTCCGCGATCCCCAGCGCTACGATTTCCCGCGTCTGCTGCGGCTCATCGATGGCGCGCGCATGTCACGCCCCAACAGCATGGTGATCCCCGGTGGCCAGATGCTGCAGGCGATGGACGTGATCTGCACACCCCTGGTCCACGAGTTGGTCGAAGGACGCCTTCACTGAGCGGCCTCGGCCGCCGCCAGCAGTACATCCACCCCTTCCTCCGCCAACAGGGCGACGAGACGGATCAGCGGCAGGCCGATCAGGGCATTGGGGTCGTCACCGCGCAGTCGCTCGAAGAGGGCGATACCCAACCCTTCCGATTTGAAACTGCCAGCGCAATTGTAGGGTTGTTCCACGCGCAGATAGGCCTCGATCTGGGCCGCACTCAAGGGACGAAATGCGACCTCGAAGGGCTCGCAACAACATTGCACCCGGTCGAGTTCACTGTTGAACAGGCAGAGCCCGGTGAGGAACTGCACCGTGCGTCCGCTGGCGGCGGTCAACTGGGCCGTGGCACGGGCGTGATCGCCAGGCTTGCCGAGGATCTCCCCGTCGAGCACCGCTACCTGGTCGGAACCGATGATCAGGTGACGGGGGAACGCCTCCGACACCGCCCGGGCCTTGTTCTCGGCGAGGCGCACCACCAGGTCCTGCGCCGACTCGCCGGGCAGGGCCGTTTCGTCGCACGCGGGGGCCTGGGTCTCGAAGGGCAGGCCAAGGCGCTGCAGCAAGGCACGGCGAAAGGGGGAGGTGGAGGCCAGCACGAGTGGACGCATGGGATAGTCTCGACGGAGAGGGGGGCGGTATTTTAACAGTTCGCCGGCCCCTGTGGCCGCGGGGTTCATTGACAAGAGGCGATTCGCCAGCCACATTTAGCCATATACCCGAGCCTCCAAGGAGGATATGTCCATGCAACGCCTCTCGCCCTCCATCCCCCTGATCGCCGGCCTCGTCTTCGCTGGCCTCGCCGCCACGGCGCAGGCCGAGTCCTGCAGCTACAGTGAGGCCATCATGGCCTTACAACAGGGCAATACCGTACGCGGTATGGCTCTGCTGCGCATGGCCAGTCGCGACGGTGACCCCCGTGCCACACGCCACCTCGCCCGCCTGCGCCCCGTGGCATCTCCCCGGCCCGTTGACACGCATCTCGCCTTAGACGCCCGGGCGTCCACTACCCCTTAGCCCACGCCCTACCGCACGTGCTCCCTGGCCGTGCTTGATATCTCCCTCGCGGGCCGCCATATTACGGCCCGATCTGCTGGCACAATTTGCCGTGCCAGTGTCTCGTCCCCGTCTCTGAGGCGTTACGGCGAACGCCGTCCCCAGCCTGGAGGTCTTTCATAAAATGAACATAATCTGGAAGTAAGAGCCAATATTTTGCGTGAAATCGAAGATCTTCTGGGCATCATGGCCCGCCTGCGGGACCCGCACGAAGGCTGCCCCTGGGACCGCGAACAAAGCCTGCAGAGTCTCGTTCCCCATACCCTCGAAGAGGCCTACGAAGTGGCCGATGCCGTGGCCCACGGCGAGCCTGACGAGCTGCGCGACGAACTCGGTGATCTGTTGTTCCAGGTGGTGTTCTATGCCCGCATCGCCGAAGAGGAGGGGGCGTTTGCCTTTGCCGACGTGGTCGCGGCCATCGCAGACAAACTGATACGCCGTCACCCCCATGTGTTCGCCGACGAGACCATCGCCGACGCGGCTTCACAGGCACAGGCCTGGGAGGCACACAAGGCGCGCGAACGCCAGGCCCGGCAGGGCGCCGGGACCCTGGCCGGCGTGGCCCAGGCCCTGCCGGGCCTGAGCCGTGCCGCCAAGCTCACCCGGCGCGCCGCGCAGGTCGACTTCGACTGGCCGAACCTGCCACCGGTGTTCGCCAAGATGGACGAAGAGCTGGCCGAGCTGCGCCATGAAGTGGAGCAGGAGGTGGTCGATGCAGAGCGCGTGGAGGACGAGATGGGTGACGTGCTGTTCGTCGCCGCCAATCTGGCGCGCAAGGCCGGCGTCGATCCGGAGACCGCCCTGCGGCGCGCCAATGCCAAGTTCGAGCGGCGCTTCGCCGCCATGGAGGCCCTGGCCGCGGCCGAGGGCCGGCCCATCGACGATCTCGATCTGGATGCCTGGGAGGCACTGTGGCAGCGGGTCAAACAGGACGAGGCCTCCGCCGCCGGCTAGACAGTCCCTGCACGCGATGAGCGTGCGCCGAACCGACCGCCCCTCGAGCCGTGACAACCGAATCAGAGCCCCTGCAGTGACCGAGACCCCCGCCGCCATCGCGGCATTGAAACCCCTCTACGACGACCTCGACGCCTGTCTGAGCGCCGACCGCCCGCGCCTGCGCAAGCGCCTGCACGGCCTGCGCCACGCGCTACGAGCCGGACGAGAGGTGGGTGATGGTCTGACGGCCCTGCGAGAGGCCATCGCGGCCTCGCAGGCGGCGGTGAGCGCGCGCCGCGCCAGCCTGCCCCCCGTCAGCATCGACGAGTCCCTGCCCATCGGTAGCCGCTGGCAGGAGATCGCCGCGGCCATCGAGGCCCATCAGGTGGTGGTGGTGGCCGGCGAGACGGGCTCCGGCAAGACCACCCAGCTGCCCAAGATCTGCCTCGCCGTGGGCCGCGGCAGTGCGGGGCTCATCGGCCACACCCAGCCACGGCGTATCGCCGCGCGCAGCGTGGCGGCGCGGATCGCAGAAGAGACGGCTACCCCGCCGGGCAGCCTGGTGGGACACAAGGTCCGATTCAACGACCACACCGGCGCGGAGACCCGGGTCAAGCTGATGACCGATGGCATCCTGCTGGCCGAGCTGCAGGGCGACCGCAGCCTGAGCCGCTACGACACCCTGATCATCGACGAGGCCCACGAGCGCAGCCTGAACATCGATTTCCTCCTCGGTTATCTCAAACGCCTGCTGCCACGGCGGCCCGACCTCAAGCTCATCATCACCTCGGCCACCATCGACACGACGCGCTTCTCGCGCCACTTCGGCGAGGCGCCGGTGATCGAGGTCTCCGGGCGAAGTTACCCGGTGGAGGTGCGCTATCGTCCCTTGCTGGACGAGGACGGGGAGGATCGCGAGGTGGTGCGCGGCATCCTCGATGCCATGGACGAGCTGCCCAGCGACGGCGACGTGCTGGTGTTCCTCAGCGGCGAACGCGAGATCCGTGAGACCGCCGAGGCCCTGCGCAAGCACCCCTTCGCCGATGGTGCCGCGGCGCATCCGGAGATCCTGCCGCTCTATTCGCGCCTCAGCGCCAGCGAGCAGAACCGTGTCTTCCACCCCGGCGGGCGGCGGCGCGTGGTACTCGCCACCAACGTCGCCGAGACCTCGCTCACGGTGCCCGGCATCCGCTACGTCATCGACCCCGGCACCGCGCGCATGAGCCGCTACAGCTTCCGCAGCAAGGTGCAGCGCCTGCCCATCGAGAAGGTCTCGCAGGCCTCGGCCAACCAGCGCGCCGGGCGTTGCGGGCGCGTGGCGCCGGGCATCTGCATCCGTCTCTACCCCGAAGACGACTTCCTCGCCCGCCCCGCCTTCACCGAGCCGGAGATCCAGCGCACCAACCTGGCCGCGGTGATCCTGCAGATGCGTCAGCTGGGCCTGGGCAATCCGGAGGAGTTCCCCTTCATCGACCCGCCGGACCGGCGCTTCATCCACGACGGCTACCGCCTGCTGCACGAGCTGGGCGCCCTCGACGCGCACAATCAGCTGACCGCGCTGGGCCGCCAGCTGGCCCGTCTGCCGCTGGACCCGCGCATCGGCCGCATGATCCTCGAGGGCGACCGGCGTGGCTGCCTCAGCGAGATACTGGTGATCGCCAGCGCCCTGAGCATCCAGGACCCGCGCGAACGCCCGCAGGAGAAACAGCAACAGGCCGACGAACGCCACCGCCGCTTCGCCGACGCGCACTCCGACTTCGTCAGCCTGCTCAACCTCTGGCGTGACTACGAACAACAACGCAGACACCTGTCGCACAGCCAGCTGCGCAAATACTGTCGCCAGTCCTTTCTGGCCTTCATGCGCATGCGCGAGTGGCGCGAGACCTGGCAACAGTTGCGCACCCTGGCCCGCGAGATGGGCCTGAATCTCAATCCCGCCCCGGCCCTCGAACCGCTCCCGGCGACGGACGTGCAAGCCGCTCGCGCCGAGACCCTGCCGCCGGCCGACTATGCCGCCCTGCACCAGGCCCTGCTCAGCGGCCTGTTGGGCAATCTGGGAAACCGCCTGGAGGATGAGGGGCGTCCGCCGCCGATGGTGAAGGGCCGCGCGGTGAAGGCCCGCAAGGGGCCACAGGCCTATCAAGGGGCACGTAACGCCACCTTCTATCTGTTTCCCGGTTCGGCGGTGGCAAAGAAGCGTCCCAAGTGGATGATGGCGGCGGAGATCGTCGAGACCAGCCGGCTGTTCGCCCGCGGCATTGCCCGCATCGAGCCGGAATGGATCGAGCCCCTGGCCCGCCATCTGGTCAAGCGCAGCTACAGCGAGCCGCGCTGGGAGCCGCGCCGCGGCCAGGTCACGGCACTGGAGACCGTGACCCTCTACGGCCTGGTGATCCAGGCGGGCAAGCGCGTGCACTTTGGCCCCATCGAACCCGAAGTGGCGCGCGAGATCTTCATCCGCGAGGCCCTGCTACAGGGTGACTATCGACCGCCGCGCGGCGGTCGGCCGCCA
>JANTGX010000079.1 GCA_024762755.1 Gammaproteobacteria bacterium | reverse complement strand
TTGGGGCCGTCGCTTAAGGCCTTGTCCGGCTCCGGGTGGGTCTCCATGAACAGCCCCGATACGCCGGCGGCGACGGCGGCGCGGGCCAGCACCGGCACGAACTGGCGCTGGCCGCCGGAGGTGGTGCCCTGCCCGCCCGGTTGCTGCACCGAGTGGGTGGCGTCGAACACCACCGGGCAGCCGGTCTCGCGCATGATCACCAGGCCGCGCATGTCGGAGATGAGGGTATTGTAGCCAAAGGAGACGCCGCGCTCGCAGACCATGATCTGTTCGTTGCCCACCTCGCGCGCCTTGTCCACCACGTTCTGCATGTCCCAAGGGGCGAGGAACTGGCCCTTCTTGATATTCACCGGCAGGCCGGTGCGCGCCACGTTCTGGATGAAGTTGGTCTGCCGGCAGAGGAAGGCCGGGGTCTGCAGCACGTCCACCACCGCCGCCACCTGGTCCAGCGGGGTGTCTTCGTGCACGTCGGTGAGCACCGGCACCCCAATCTCGTCCTTTACCTTCTGCAGTATGCGCAGGCCCTCGTCGATGCCCGGGCCGCGATAACTGGAAGTGGATGACCGGTTGGCCTTGTCGTAGGACGACTTGTAGATGAAGGGGATGCCCAGCCGGTCGGTCATCTCCTTGAGCTGGCCGGCGGTGTCCATGGCCAGTTGCTCCGACTCGATGACACAGGGGCCGGCGATGACGAACAGGGGTTGGTCGATACCGACCTCGAAATGACAGAGTTTCATTGTTCTGCGTGCTCCCGGGCGGCCTGCATGAAGCCGCTGAATAGGGGGTGGCCGTCACGCGGCGTGGAGGTGAACTCCGGATGGAACTGGCAGGCGATGAACCAGGGGTGGTCGGGGATCTCCACCACCTCCACCAGGCTGCCGTCGCTGGAACGTCCGGAGACGACGAGGCCCGCCTGGGTCAGCGTGTTCTCGTAGGTGTTGTTGAATTCGTAGCGGTGGCGATGGCGCTCGACGATCCTGTCCCGCCCATAGACGGCGTGTGCGCGGGTACCCTCGACCAGCACGCACTCCTGGCCGCCGAGGCGCATGGTGCCACCGAGGTCGGATTCCTCGCTGCGCCGTTCCACGTCCCCCTCGGCGGTGGTCCACTCGGTGATCAGGGCGATCACCGGGTGCGGGGTGTGCTTGTCGAACTCGGTGCTGTGCGCGCCCTCGAGGCCGGCCACGTTGCGCGCATACTCGATCACCGCCACCTGCATGCCGAGACAGATGCCGAGGTAGGGAACCTTGTGCTCGCGCGCGAACTGCACGGTGCGGATCTTGCCCTCCACGCCGCGTTCGCCGAAGCCGCCGGGCACCAGGATGGCGTCGACGTCCTCCAGCACGCCGGTGCCATTGCGCTCGATGTCCTCGGAATCGATGTAGCGGATCTTGACCTTGGTGCGGGTATGCAGACCGGCGTGGATCAACGCCTCGGAAAGCGACTTGTAGGCCTCGGTGAGGTCCATGTACTTGCCCACCATGGCGATGGTGGCCTCGCCCGTGGGGTTCATCAGCGCCTCCACCACGGCGCGCCATTCGGAGAGGTCCGCCGGCGGCGCCTCCAGGTGCAGCTTCTCCACCACGATCTGATCCAGTTTCTGCGCATGCAGCAGCAGCGGGATCTGGTAGATGGTGGCGGCGTCCACCGCGGAGACCACGGCGCGCTCCTCCACATTGGTGAAGAGCGAGATCTTGCGCCGTTCGGCGGCCGGCACTTCGCGGTCGGCACGGCACAGCAGCACGTCGGGCTGGATGCCGATGGAACGCAGTTCCTTCACCGAGTGCTGGGTGGGCTTGGTCTTGATCTCACCGGCGGTGGGGATGTAGGGCAGCAGGGTGAGGTGCATGAACAGGGTGTTGTCATGCCCCAGTTCCACGTTCAGTTGACGGATGGCCTCGAGGAAGGGCAGCGACTCGATGTCGCCCACGGTGCCGCCGATCTCCACCATGAGCACGTCCAGGCCCTCGGCACACTCCAGGATACGACGCTTGATCTCGTCGGTGATGTGCGGGATCACCTGCACCGTGCCGCCCAGGTAGTCGCCGCGACGCTCCTTGCGGATGACGTCGGAATAGATGCGCCCGGTGGTGTAGTTGTTGCGCCGGGTCATGGTGGTGCGCACGAAGCGCTCATAGTGGCCCAGATCGAGGTCGGTCTCGGCGCCGTCTTCGGTGACGAAGACCTCGCCGTGCTGGAAGGGGCTCATGGTGCCGGGATCCACATTGATGTAGGGATCCAGCTTCATCAGAGAGACCTTGAGCCCGCGCGCCTCGAGAATGGCGGCCAACGAGGCGGAGGCGATGCCCTTGCCCAAGGAGGACACGACACCGCCGGTGACGAAGACGAATTTGGTCATTGAGAGGCCTGGAAAGCGGGTGAAAGAAGCGCAGCGAAAGCGTGCGTAACATTAGCAGATGGCACCCCTGCGCTCAATGGCAGACGGCGGATTCGCACCCCGCCAAGGCGCTGACCGGGCCCCTTTCCGCGGCGCCGGGGGACAGCTTGAGAAATTTGACATCAATCGGCCGTGAAAGGGCCCGGTTTGACCTGGAAAGGCGGGTAATTTACCCTTGTTTTCGTCAAAGATTCATCAACGTTGCAATACAAGGGAGAAAAAAACCATGGGTACTGAATTCGGACTTTCCGTCGTGCTGTGGGTCAGCCTCTTCGTGCTCGCCATTATCGGCATGTTCACCAGCTGAAAGCGGTCCGTATCGACGCATAAAACCATCGACCTTGCCGGGTTATCGGCAGGAATCGAGAAAAGGCCGGGGCAGATCACTGCACCGGCCTTTTTTTATGTCCGCCATCCACCCCAGGCCGCCCTCCCTCAATCCTTGCCGGGGCGTCGCGGGCGGGCACGAAACTGGCCCACCGCGCGTACCACACCGTCGAAGGGCACCTCGGCCAGGCTGCCGTAACAGGCCTCCGCGCGCGCCAACAGGCCATAGATGTCGTCCTTGGACACCAGCTCCCCCGCAGCACTCAGCAACTCGGCCAGCCCCTGCACACTGCCGGCCTGCACGCGGATCTCCTTGGCATGCGGCAGGGGGCCGGAGACCGCCACCAGTTGCAGGGCGAACTGGGCCTTCTCCCGCACCTGTCGCAACCAGGCCTCACAGCGGGCGTGGCCCTCGGCGTCGGTGCAGCCCATGGCCTCGCGCTCGGCCAGGTTGTGCCGCTGGGCGCGACTGCAGTCGCAGCGGCGGGCCAGTATCGCCTTCTCGAACAGACAACGATGGGGATTCTCCTGGCGGTAGATGCGGCGGTATTCGTCTTCTTCCATGCTTATTCCACGCGTTCGAGCAGGGCCAGGCACTCCACGTGGTGGGTGCGGGGAAAGAAATCGTAGGGCAAAAGGGCCTCCACTGCATAACCCGCTTGGCAGAATGCCTCGAGATCACGCCGCAGGGTCCCGGCACTGCAGGAGAGATAGGCCAGGCGGCGGGGTCGATAGGTCGTCCTCAACCAGGCCAACACCTCGTCCTCCAAGCCGCTGCGCGGCGGATTGACGTAGAGCAGCCGCGAGCCCGTCTGCGACGCCGCCCAGGCCTGGATCTGCGGCAGGCGCTGGGCACAGGGGCCGCGCAACAGCGTGGCGTTGGGGGCATTCTTCCCGGCGCAGGCCACCGCCTCGGCCCCCAACTCCACGCCCAGGGCCTGGGCGCCCCGCTCACCCCAGCGGCGCAGGCTGCGGCCGCTGCCACAGTAGAGATCCAACACCGCATCGCCCGGCCGCGGCCCGAGGAAGTCCTGCGCCGCCACCAACGAGCGCCGGTAGAGCGCGGGGATGAGCTGCTGAAAGGCGGCCGGGCCGTACACCAGGCCCTCCCCGTCGCGGGACTCGGGACGCCCCCACAGCAGGCGCCAGCCGCGCTTGTGGAACAGGTGACGCCCGGCGGCCGGATACAGGTTCAACCACAGCCCCTCCACCCCGGCCGCAGTCAGGGCGGCGCCGAGATCGTCGTCCAGCCAGGCGAGCGCGGGCATTTCGGCGGACTTCAGCACCAGGCTGAGCTGGGCACCGGCCTGGACGAAGAAGGCCAGGGGGAACGCCTCCGCCGGCGGCAGGGCCGGCAGCAGGGCGGCGAGGGCCGCACGCACGCGTTGGCTGTGCACCGGACAGTGGCGGATGTCGAGCACCGCCTCGCGCTGCCGCATGCCCACCCGCCAGGCCCCCTCGCACCACTGCGCGGCGAGCGCCGCCCGGTCGCGGTAGGCGAGGCGCTGCGCGGGGCCCACCAAGGGGGTGAGCCGTGCCGCCCAGGGCGCCAGGGCCTCGCCCAGCCAGGCCTGCTTCTGTGCGGCGCTGCGGGCCGCCGAGAGCCGGCCGTGGGCGCAGCCCCGGCAGGCGGCCTCACAGCCTTCGGGTAAGGCCGGCATGCCGAGGCCTATTCGATGCGCACCTTGCGCAACAACTCCTCGCGGTCGCGCAACGGCCGACGGGTGCCGTCCGGCAGCTCCTCCCAGCGCTCCTGCTGCATGAAATGCACCACGATGGGCTTGGAATCCACCTCCCGCCGCAGCTTGCGCAGGATGGCGACGATGCGCTCCTGCTCGTCACGATCGGTGACGCCATAGATGGTGATCACCAAGCGCCGCGCCTGGGCCTCGCCGTATACCGCGGGCCGATCCTGATAACGCGCCTTGACGGGGAAGTCGTAGCGCTGGGTCAGCTGGCCGACCAGGGTCTCGAGGTCCTTCTGGTCCTGGTCCGAGACCTCCCAACTGGAGGAGAAGGCGAACAGCACCATCAGACCGATGGCAAAGGCGACCACGGCGTATTCGGTGAAATGGGGCTTGATGCCGTGGCGGTAGCGCTGCCAGGCCCAGGTGAGGATGGCGAGGGGAAAGACCACATAGACCAGTATCACCAGCACCGCCTGAATCATCTTTTCTCTCCTTGTGGGGCGCCATGCAGACGCGGGTCGTGCAGATCGATCTGCGCAAAGCTGCGCACCTGCAGGTGTCTCGCGGTGGGCTCCGGTTCGGCATCGCGCACCAGCCAGGCGGTGGCCATACCGGCGGCACGCGCGGCATCGAGCTCTTGTTCCACGTCGGAGAGGAACAGGATCTCCTCGGCCGGCAGGCCGATGGCCTCGGCGATGCGCCGATAGCTGTCCACCTCGCGCTTGTGGCCCACCCGGGTGTCGAACCAGCCATCGAACAGGGGACGCAGATCGCCCGCCTCGCTGTGGCCGAACAACAACTGCTGGGCCTGCACCGAACCGGAGGAATAGACGTAGAGACGGAGGCCCTCGGCATGCCAGCGGCGCAGCGCGTCCAGAGCGTCCGGGTAGATGTGGCCGCGCAGCACTCCGCGACGGAAACCCTGCTCCCAGACCATCCCCTGCAGGGCCTTGAGGGGCGTCGCCTTGCGATCCTCGTCCATCCAGCGCAGCAGCAACGCGATCACCCCCTCGGTGTCCAGCCCCGGCTCACCCACCTCGGCGCGCACGGCGTCGAGCAGCTCGGCCACCGCCGGCTCTCGGGCATGGGCACGGATGAAGGCCGGCAGGTGGGCGCGGGCGTAGGGAAAGAGCACCTCGTGGACGAAGGCGAGGGAGGACGTGGTGCCCTCGATGTCGGTGACGATGGCGCGGATCATGCGACCGCCGCGAGGAAGGCGTCGAGGTCGGGGAAGCGTGTCGCCAGGTCGCTGCCCGTGGGCTGCGCCACCCAGCCCTCCGCCCGGCTGAAGAAGCGGATGCACTGGAAGGCCGGCTGGGCCCCCATGTCGAACCAGTGCGGAGTGCCCGCCGGGACGCTGATGAGGTCACCGGCCTCGCACAACACCAGCAACACCTCGTCGCCCAGGTGCAGATAGAACAGACCCCGGCCGCCGACGAAGAAGCGCACCTCGAAGTCGTCGTGGGTGTGCTCGGCGAGGAAGGTCTGTCGCAGACTCGCCGCCTGCGGGTGCTGCGGGGTGATGGCCACCACGTCCACGCTGGTGAAGCCGTGCGCGCGGCGCAGGCGCGCCACCGGTGCCGCGTAGGCCGCCAACACCGCCTCGGCCTCGGCCGCGGCCGGCAGCTCGACCAAGGGCCAGCGCTCGAAGGTCACGCCGGCCGCGGCCAGACGCTGGGCGATGGCCTCGGGGTTGCGCAACAGGGCGTGCGCTGCGGCGCCGTCCTCGGGGTAGGTTGCCAGCAGGCTCATGCCTTCAGGCCCCGCAGCCGCATCTCGCAGGTGAAGAGAAACTCGAAGGCCTCCACGTGGCGCAGGGCCTCGTCCACCGTCGCACCCCAGGTATAGAAACCGTGCCCGGCGATGAGATAGCCCCAGGGCGTCGGGTACTGGTGCATGTGGTCGTCCACCTGCTGGGCCAGGACGGCGATGTCCTGGATGTTGGGGAACACCGGTACCGTCAGGCTGTGCTCGTGGCTGTCGCGGTCGGGAAAGGCCTTCAGCAGCTCGTAATCGCTCAGCAACAGGGGCGTATAGCCCGCCTCGGCCTGCAGGCGCGAGAGCAGGGTCGCGTTCACCGAATGCGGATGCAGCACCGCCCCCGCGGCGGGGAAACGGCGGTAGATCTGCAGGTGCAGGGCGGTCTCGGCGGAGGGTCGCGCGGCCGCCGTCAGGGGCTGGCCCGCGGCATCCAGGTGCAGGATCTGCTCGGCGGTCAGCTGCCCCTTGTGCGTGCCGGAGGCGGTGATGGCAAAGCCGCCGTCGCCGAGACGCGCGGACAGGTTGCCGCTGGTGGCCGGCAGCATGCCGCGTGCGTACAAGGTCTGCCCGGCGGCGATCAATTCTGCGCTGCGTTGCTGAAACTCGTCTGACATACGGCCTCCCGGCGCGGATACGAGGCGGAGATTGTACAGGATTCGACCCCCCTGCCGCGGCCCCGGGCCGCCGGTGAAGATTCCCCGGGGCTTGCCGCTATTGCTAGGAGCAGGCTGCCCTCTGGCTTCTGGGCAGCGCGACTTCGAGCAAGGAAATCAAACCCATGACGCCGAGAACATCGTACAGACACCCCACCGCAGCGAGGCGGATTTCGCGCTGTCTGGCCCTCCTCTGGCTGTTGTGCCTGCCGGCCCTGGGCACAGCGGCGGAGCCGGTGGACGACATCCGGGTACTCATCGACATCTCCGGCAGCATGAAGCGCACCGACCCGCAAAACCTGCGCCAGCCGGCCCTGCGCCTGTTCACCTCCCTCCTGCCCGAGGGCGCCCGGGCCGGGGTGTGGACCTTCGGCCAGTGGACCAACATGCTGGTGAAACACGGCCCCGTGGATGAGGCCTGGAAGACCAAGGCACGCGCCGCCGCCAGTGAGATCAGCTCGCTCGGCCAATACACCAACATCGAAGACGCCCTGCAGCGCGCCACCTGGGACTGGAAGCGCCCGGCGTCCGGCGTCCGCCGCAGCATGATCCTGCTCACCGACGGCTTGGTGGACGTGGCCAGGCAAGACGCCGAGGACGCCGCCTCGCGCGCGCGCATCCTGACGGAGATCCTGCCCCGCCTGCAGGCCGCCGGCGTCACCGTGCACGCCATCGCCCTGTCCGCCGAATCCGATGCCGACCTGCTGCAGCAGCTGGCCGCCGCCACCGGCGGCTGGTTCGAGACCATCGACTCCGCCGACGGCCTCGAACGCCTGTTCCTGCGCATGTTCGAAAAGGTCGCCCAGGCCGACAGCCTGCCCCTACACGACAACACCGTGGTGGTGGACAACAGCATCCGCGAGGCCACCTTCCTGGTCTTCCGCAAACCCGGCGCGGCCCCCACCACCATCACCGCCCCCGACGGCAGCCGCTTCGGCCAGGACGCCCTGCCCGCCGGCGTCAACTGGTACGAGGAGGAGCGCTACGACCTCATCACGGTCAAGGATCCGCCCCCCGGCGAGTGGCACATCGACGCCGACGTCGACCCGGACAACCGGGTGATGGTGGTCACCGACCTGCGCATGAAGCACACCGAGTTGCCCAACGACCTCGCCGTGGGCCAGCCCGTGCTCTACACCGTGCAACTGGAGCAGGAGGGCAAGATCATCGACCGGCCCGACTTCCTGCAGTTCGTGCGCGTCACCCTCACGCAGAACGCCGACAACGGCGACGAATGGCAGTGGCGCCTGCGCGACGACGGCAAGTACGCCGACCTCAAGGCCGACGACGGCATCTTCACTACCCGACTCGACGAATCCCTCACCGCCGGCGAGCACCTGTTCAGCCTGGCGGTGGACGGCACCACCTTCCAGCGCAATGCCCACCAGGCGGTGAAGATCTACGGGCAACCCGTGGACGCACGCATCGAATCCCTCGGCCACGGTCGCTTCGCCGTGGTGGTCGTGCCCTATGCCAGCCTCGTCGATCCGCACACGCTGAGCCTGAAACTGGAACACCTGCAGCCCAATGGCCGCCTCACCACGCACGACGTACCGCAGGCCAACGCCGCCGAATGGCGCCTGGAACTGGATGCCGCCGACCAGCCCGGCGAACACGAGATCAGCCTCGACATCGCCGGCCAGCGCAGCGACGGCACACCGGTCAAGGCGCACCTCGGCCCCATTCCCTTCGACCCCGGTGCCGAGGCGGCCCAGGTACGCACCCCCCTCGCCGCCCCGCCCGTCGAGCATCACGCCCCGCCACACGAGGCCGAGCCGCCGGCCCCACACGCCGCCGAACCGGCCCATCACGCGGAACCCGAACACGCGCCCGCACCCGCCGCGCCACCCCATGAGGAGGCACCCCATGCCAGCGAGGAACCGGCGCACGAGACACCCCCCGCCGAGGCACATGCCGAGGCACCGGCCGAGGCGGAGCATCCGCCATCGGTCAGCTGGGGGCTGATCATCGGCAGCATCGTCGGCCTCACCGTCCTCATCGCCGGTCTGGTCTTCGCCGGGATCAAACTCTGGCCCATGCTGCAGGCCCGGCGCGCGGCCAAAGAGGCGGCCAAGCAGGAGGCCCCCGCCGCCGAGGCCGAGGCCCCGGCCGAGCCACCCGCCCCTGCCCCCGCCGAGGCCGCC
>JANTGX010000078.1 GCA_024762755.1 Gammaproteobacteria bacterium | reverse complement strand
TCGAAAAACCGGAAAACCCGCAACCCATGCCGGGCAACAGCGAACAGGCCCTGGCCTCCATGGGTATCTACGTCTTCAACACCGATTTCCTCATCGAGCAGCTCCTGCGTGATGCCGATACGCGCAGTTCCTCGCACGACTTCGGCAAGGACATCGTGCCCGAGGCCGTGGCGCGCTATCGCACCTTCGCCTATCCCTTTCACGATGTGCAGGCCGGCGAGCAGGGCTACTGGCGCGACGTGGGTACCGTGGACGCCTATTGGTTGGCCAACCTGGAACTCATCGGCGTGACACCCGAGCTGAATCTGTACGACGAAAGCTGGCCCATCTGGACCTACCAGGAGCAATTGCCGCCGGCCAAGTTCGTCTTCAACGACGAGGACCGTCGTGGCATGGCCGTGGATGCCATGGTCTCCGGCGGCTGCGTGGTCTCCGGTGCGGAGGTGAGCCACTCCTTGCTGTTCTCTCAGGTCCGGGTGAATTCCTACAGTCATGTCTCGGACAGCGTACTCCTGCCCGGGGTCGAGGTCGGTCGTCACTGCCGTATTCAAAAGGCGGTAATCGATTCGGGCTGCCAGATCCCCGATGGGCTGGAGATCGGCGTCAACCTCGAAGAAGATGCCAAGCGTTACCATGTGACGGAAAAGGGTGTGACCCTCGTCGTTCCCGAAATGCTGGGCCAGGAACTACACTATGTCCGTTGAAACGTCTGCAGAAAACAAACTGAATGTGGTGTTGTGCTGGCACATGCACCAGCCGGAGTACTGCGACCGCCCCGACGGCGAATACCAGTTGCCCTGGACCTACCTGCATGCCATCAAGGACTACGTGGACATGGCCGCCCATCTGGAGGCCGAGCCCCAGGCGCGTGCGGTGGTCAATTTCGCCCCCACCCTGTTGGAGCAACTGGACGACTACGACCGGCAGGTGCGCGCCTTTCTCACCCGCGGCAAGAAGATCCGTGATCCGCTGCTGGAGGCCTTGGCCAACCCGGTGTTGCCGGCCGAGCCGAACAGCCGTCTGCAGCGGGTCAAGGAGTGCCTGCGCGCCAACGAGAAGAACCTGATTCAACGCAATCCGCCTTTCGTGCGCCTGGCGGAGATGGCGCAGTGGTTCATCGAGCACCCCGACTCCGCGCTGTATATCGGCGACCAGTTTCTCGTCGACCTGCTCATGTGGTATCACCTGGCCTGGCTGGGCGAGACCGTGCGCCTCACCGATCCGCGGGTGCAGGCCCTGATCGAAAAGGGCAACGACTACAGTGTGCACGACCGCCGTACCCTGGTGGAGGTGATCGGTGAGCTGCTTTCGGGTGTCATCGGCCGCTATCGAGAGTTGGCCGAAGCGGGACGGGTGGAACTCTCCGTGACCCCCTATGCCCACCCCATCGTGCCCCTGTTGCTGGACCTCAACTGCGCGCGTGAGGCCATGCCCGACGTCCAGCTCCCCCTGCTGGAGAAATATCCCGGCGGTGAGGAGCGGGTACGATGGCACGTGCGCGAAGGCATCCGCACCTTCGAGCATTACTTCGGCTTCCGCCCCACCGGTTGCTGGCCGGCCGAGGGTGGGGTGAGTACGGAGTCGATCCCCTATTATCAGGAGGCCGGCCTGCGCTGGATTGCGAGCGGCGAAGGTGTGCTGCGCAACAGCCTGGCCCAGGCGGCGGTGCACCATGTGGACGACCCCGTGCTGCATCAGGCCTTTCGGGTCGCGGACAACGACGTGGTGTGCCACTTCCGCGACGATGGCCTGTCCGACCTCATCGGCTTCACCTATTCCTCCTGGCATGCCGACGATGCCGTGGCCAATCTGCTGCAGCATCTCACCAACATCGCCGATGCCTGCCAGGACAAACCGGAGGCCGTGGTCTCCATCATCCTCGATGGCGAGAATGCCTGGGAGTACTACCCGCAGAATGGCTACCACTTTCTCAAGGCGCTGTATCACGGCCTGGCCTATCACCCTCGGCTGAATCTGACGACCTACGAAAGCCTGCTGGCCGACGATCTCAAGACCGAACATCTGCCCCGCCTGGTAGCCGGCAGCTGGGTCTATGGCACCTTCTCCACATGGATCGGTGACGCGGACAAGAACCGCGCCTGGGACATGCTCGGTGATGCCAAGCACCGCTTCGATCAGGTGATGGCCAGTGGCCGTCTGAAAGAAAAACAGCAAAAGGCGGCCGAGCGCCAACTGGCCATCTGCGAGGGCTCCGATTGGTTCTGGTGGTTCGGCGACTACAACCCCTCCGGCGCTGTGAGCGACTTCGAGCGCCTGTTCCGCAGCCAGCTCACCGCTCTTTATCATCTGTTGGGCGAAGAGCCGCCGGAGTACCTTGCCCACGTCTTCGCCCGTGGCAGCGGCGGAACGGCGGAGGCCGGCGGAGTCATGCGCCGCGGGGCCGAGGCAAACTGAGCGGCGGTGTTCCTTTGCCGGCGTTTCGGGTCTACACTGCAGCGCGGTGTGAAATGCCCCACAGAAACCGGTGTCACCGTGGTACATGGAGAACCGCGCAGGCAGGCGCCCGATGACGGAAGGCACAGGACCGGCCACGGATGCTTTTATGAGCCTTCCATCGAGGCCGGCCTTGCGTCTGCCGTGGCCATTGGCCGCCCAGAGTTCGCAGGTACGCTGCTGGCCATGAGAAGCTCCATTGACTAACCCGTATCCAACAAGAGTTACCGAGTGACCCATCCCATCCTGGCCCGCCGCCGCGCGGGTGTCCTGTTACACCCCACCTCGTTGCCCGACGAGGATGCCGCCCATACCGAGACCCTCGGCACCATCGGCCCACAGGCCTATCGTTTCATCGATTTCCTGCAGCAGGCGGGGATGCGGGTCTGGCAGGTGCTGCCCCTGGGCCCCACCCACGACGATGGCTCGCCCTACATGAGCACCTCGGTGCACGCCGGCAATCCTCAGCTCATCAGTCTGTCCTTGTTGCGCCAGTGGGGTTGGCTGGCCGATGAGACGGTCTCGGCGGAGACCCCGCGCAAGGCGCGCCTGGCGCAGGCCCATGACGGTTTCGAGGCCCAGGCCGGGGCGAAGGAACAGCGCGACTACGCCGAATTCTGCGAGCGCCATCAGTATTGGCTGGAGGACTTCGCCACCTACGAGGCCCTGCGCGAGGACTTCAACGGCGAGCCCTGGTTCAATTGGCCCGAGGCCCTGCGCGACCGTGAGCCGGAAGGCCTGCGCGTGGTGCGTGAGCGGCTCAGCGAGGCCATCGAGCAGATTCGCTTCGAACAGTTCGTCTTCTTCCGCCAGTGGTTGCAGCTCAAGGCCTACGCCAATCAGCGTGACATCCATATCTTCGGCGACATGCCCATTTTCGTCTCCCACGACAGCGCCGAGGTATGGGCCCATCGGGAATATTTCGATCTCGATGAGAACGGCCAGCCACGGACCATCGCCGGCGTCCCGCCCGACTACTTCTCTGCCACCGGCCAGCGTTGGGGCAATCCCCATTACGACTGGCAGCGCATGGCCGACGATGGCTACCTGTGGTGGATTCGGCGCATGCGTACGGCGCTGGAGTTGTTCGACCTGGTGCGCATCGATCACTTCCGCGGTTTCGAGGCCTACTGGTCCATTCCCGCCTCGGCCGAGACGGCGATCCACGGTCACTGGGAACCCGGCCCCGGGGACGCCCTGTTCAAGGCCCTCGAGGCGGCCTTCGGTGAACTGCCGCTGGTGGCGGAAGACCTCGGCATCATCACCTCGGAGGTGGAGGCGCTACGCGACCGCTGGGGTTTCCCCGGCATGAAGATCCTGCAGTTCGCCTTCGATGGCAGCCCCAACAACCCCTACCTGCCGCACAACCACGTGAAGAATTCCGTGGTCTACACCGGCACCCACGACAACGACACCACCTGCGGCTGGCTCGCCAGCCTGGACGAAGGCACCAAGGCCTACCTGTGTGACTACCTCGGCCTGGGTGCCGACTTTCCCGTCTGCGGCGGGCCGACGGGTGATCTGTTGTGGCCGCTGATCCGTGTCACCATGGTGTCCACCGCGCGCATGGCCATCCTGCCCCTGCAGGACCTGCTCGGTCTGGGCAGCGAGGCGCGCATGAATGTGCCGGGGAGTGCGGGGGATAATTGGCGATGGCGTTTCGAGTGGTCGCAGGTGCCGGAGGATCTGGCAGCGCGCGTCGAGCACCTGACCCGGCTCTACGGCCGGCGGGAATAGTCGGCGCGAAAGGGGCGGCTCAGGTGGGGAAGGCGTGGGCCAGTTGCTCCAGCCCCGGGCGCTCCGCCATCACCGCCTCCAAGGCCTGCTCCAGGGCCTCGGTCTCCAGCCCCAGCGCCTCGAGTAGGTCGGCGGGCAGTTCGGTACTCGCCGCGTCACCGATCCCGTGCCGCTTCAGCAGGCGGTCGGCCAGCTGCACCATCTGCGCATACACCGCGTGTTCACCGCCGAACGCCGCGTCGTGATGGCCGGCGGTGGCGGCGACGATCTCCGCCTGTAGATTCCAGCAGCGCAGCAACCAGGCGCCGATCTCAGGGTGTGCAGCACCCAGCGTCTCCTGCTCGATCTCCACCACCGGCCGCGCCGGCGCGGCCTCGATCAGCTGCGCCAACTGCAGGGCCTCATTGCGGAACAGATGGGCCACCAGCAAGACCCCGAAGTTGTGCAGCAGGCCACCGAGAAAGGCCAGGCCGGGCCGCACACCCTGGACCTGCGGCGCCAGGCGCTGGCACAGGGCGGCGCTGAATACCGCATGGCGCCAGAAGGGGTAGAGGCCCATGGGGCCGAAGTTGGGGATGTTGAAGGACTTGCCGAGGGCGATGCCGAGGGCGATGTCCAGACTCAGGCTGTAGCCCAGCACGGCGGTGACCGCCTGCTGCAGGGAGGTGATCTCGCCAGTGTAGCCGAAGAAGGCGGAGCGGGCGTATCGCATGAGCTGCGCGGCGATGCTCGGGTCGTGCTGGATGATCTCGGCCAGGTCCTGAATGTTGCCCTGCGGGTTGTTGCTCAGGCGCAGCAGGGCCTGGGCCACCTCCGGCATGGCCGGCAACTCGGTAACGGCTTCGATGCGCCGACGAATGTCGGGCGGGCGTGTCTGTTGGCTGTCTGGCTGATTCATCGTCTCGTGTCCTTCGGGACCTCGCCGTGGGCGGCGGCCTTGCGGCATACTCTGCCGGTTTCCTCGTGGTCTGCTATCGGCGCAGCGGGTGGAAACTGAACCCAGCGGCGGCTGGCGAACGCGCAGGGTGAGCAGCCGATCAATCTTTGGGGTCGAAACGGGCAAACATCGTCCCTCGTCACCGAGGCGGGGGACGATCATTACGCACCAAGGGGTAGTGGTATGACGGAGAAGGACACGATGAAAGAGACTGGGCGGCGGCCTTTTGGCGCAGCAGGCAGCGGCGGGCCGGGCGGACAGGGGCAGTGGCGCGCGTTTCGCCCGGCCTTGCCGCTCGCCCTGTGTGCGCTGCTGCTCGCGGCGTGCAACGACAATGGCGGCGCCAGCCGGCACGACGCCGAGCCGGTGCCGCCGAGCGAAATGGTCTACGTGCCCGCCGGACCCTTCATCATGGGCAGCGACAAGGTGGACGAGGCCGGCAAGCAGGAGGAGTACGGCCTGGTCAAACCCCTCTATCTCGACGAACACCCACGGCACGAGGTGGTGCTGCCGGCCTTCTGGATCGACGCCACCGAGGTGACCAACGCCCAGTACAAGGCCTTCGTCCGTGCCCGCCGGGTGCGCGAACCCTTTCAGTGGACGCAGAACGGCTACAACCTGTTGCCGGAGCGTCTGCGGGCCACGGAGTTGAAATCCCTGCGCTGGATCGCTTCTGAGTATTTCAAGCTCGACGTGGACACCCGCCGCGCCGGCCGTGAAGAACTGTTGCGCCTGATGCTGGCGGCGCAGGCATTGCAGGATCGCCTGCCGGTCACCGCGGTGACCTGGGCGGAGGCCAACCGCTACTGCCACTGGGCCGGCAAGCGCCTGCCCACGGAGGCTGAATGGGAGAAGGCCGCGCGCGGTACCGACGGCCGCGAATTCCCCTGGGGTAACGACTGGAACGACGGCTTGACCAATACCGGCGACAACGAGGAGTGGGGCGAGGGCATGGCGCCCGTCGGCTACTACCCGCAGAACCGCTCCCCCTATGGGGCCTACGACATGGCGGGCAATGCCTGGGAGTGGGTGGCCGACTGGTACCAACCCTATCCGGGCTCGGACTATTTCGTCGCCGAGGCCTTCGGCGAGAAGAACCGGGTGATCCGCGGCGGCGGCGGAGGCATGGGCCACTACGCCCTGTCGCTCTTCTTCCGCAGCGCCATGCGTGGCTACGCCGCACCGGAGAGCGAGAACGCCGACGTGGGCTTTCGCTGCGCGCGCGATGCGGCCCCCGGCGACGCGCCCTCGGCGGGCGGCTCGCCGCGGCCTTAGACACCGTCCATGGGCCGCTGACTTCCCTTCCGTCCGGGTCAAGGTCGCCTGAAACGAAAATTCATGGCATGCGGAGCAACGCGACGACAGATTGTGGAAGCCGCCGATGACCTGTTTTATCGGCAAGGTTTCGAGCACACCTCCTGTGCCGGTATCGCCCGGGTAGTGAATATCTCGCGCGGAAACTTCTATCATCATTTCAAGACCAAGGACCACATGCTCGACGCGGTCATAAATGACCGTCTGCACGGGACGAAGCGCATGCTGGCGGACTGGGGAGGAGGGAGCGACGCCGAAGCAGCGCATCAAGAGCTGCCCAGGATCCTGCTGACAAACTGGTCTATGATCAAGGGCTACGGCTGCCCCGTTGGCACATTGTGTACGGAACTCGCAAAGTCGAACCACGCCTCAAAGGCCGATGCCAATAAGGTGTTTACACTTTTTCGGTCGTGGCTGAGTAGCCAGTTTAGCCAGCTCGGCCATTCACGGGATGCAGATGCGCTGGCCATGCACGTGCTGTCCTGGGGCCAGGGAGTGGCAACTCTGGGCCATGCTTTCGGCGACTACCGCTGTGTGAAACAGGAAGTGGACAAGATGTGCGACTGGCTCGATGCCTTGCCGGTCGAGAAAAAATAAACCGAATGACTTGTCAAAAAGGGATCAAGACATGTTCGTTGTTCTACTCAGGTTTTCCGACAACAAGGCCCAGGCCGGAAAATTTATGGAAGGTCACGTGGCGTGGATGAAACGCGGCTTCGATGACGGCGTTTTTCTCCTCACAGGCGGCATTCAGCCGAGTTCGGGTGGTGCTGTCCTGGCTTACAACACCTCGCTTAGCGATCTCCAGCGCCGGATCGACGACGATCCCTTCGTGGCGGAAAACATCGTCGTTGCGGAAATCCTGGAGATCGCACCAGGGCAAGTCGACGAGCGACTTTCTTTTCTCACCGTTTAACAGGGAGGCTGGGTTCTATCCATGAGCACAACGATGACAGGCCCCGATGGTCAGAAGCGTTGCAAATGGTGCGATGCGGCACCGGAGTTTCTTCACTACCACGATGCGGAATGGGGCTTCCCCGTCAGTGACGATCAACGGTTATTCGAGAAACTGTGCCTCGAGAGTTTTCAGTCTGGATTGAGCTGGCGCACGATCCTCGCCAAGCGCGAGAACTTTCGGGCCGCGTTTCATGATTTCGATTTTGACAGGGTTGCCCGATTCGGCCAGAGAGATGTCAGCCGGTTACTCCAGGATGAAGGGATCGTCCGTCATCGCGGTAAAATCGAGGCGGTCATCAACAACGCGCGTCGCGCCCAAGAGCTTGTCGAACGTGAAGGCTCCTTGGCCGCCTTTGTCTGGCGCTATGAACCCGATGGGAAGAACCCTTCAGAAGCACAAACCGCTTCGACCTCCGCAGAGTCCATTGCTCTCTCGAAGGATTTGAAAAAACTGGGTTGGAAGTTTGTAGGCCCAACCACCGTTTATGCCTTCATGCAGGCCATGGGATTGATCAACGACCATGTCGAGGATTGTGTCATACGGGAAAAAGTCGAGGAGGCGCGGGACATGTTCAAGAAACCGTCTGGTCTCACATGATCAATGATCTTCTTATCAATCTCTGGAAAGCCGTGAGTTAGATCTCGCTCTTCCCAGGTACCAGTTGGCAACTTACCGGATCCCGGCATTCGCTGGGATGACGAATCCAATGTTCATGGGACAGCAGTAACTGCCTCCATTCGTTATCAGGCCGAGAACGCCGCCCACAGCAGCCAGGCGGCGGGTGCCAACAGGCCACCGGCACCGGCCTGAGCCAGTCGCCAGTGACGTCGCTGGCGGCGCTGGATCTGTGTCAGCCGGACTTGCAGCTCGTCCAACAGCCGGTCCAGCAGGTGGAAACTCTGTTCGATGGCTTGGGTGCCCGCGGCGAACAGCACCTCGGGCGCCACCGTCACCGGCGCCGTGGCCAGCAACTTGTCCTCCACCAGATCCAGGAAATCCGCCGTCGCCTGGCGACTCGCCGCCAGGTCGTCGGCGGCCGGGCTGCCCCGCAGCTCCTCCTGTGCGGCCTGCACCGTCTGCCGTGTCTTGCCGAGCAGGAAGCGCAGCTTGATGCGCATGGGGGCATCGCACACCCCCCGGGCCGCCGCCGCCGTGCCCATGCCGCGGGCCTGCCCCTGGGTCTCGGTGACCAGTGGCAACAGGTCGATGGCCGCCCGCGCGAGGTGGCCGAGTTCGCCGTCGTCGTCGAGCAGGCCGGCGTCTTCGGCCACGTCGTCTAGCAGGCAGAGCAGCTCGGCCATCAGCTGACTGTGTCGCTGAAAGCTCTGCGCCGCGTCGAGCCGCTCCAGATCCTGACGCAAGGCCGTCCAACCCAGCAGCAGGCGCCGGGCACGTTCGGCGAGCAGCCGGCAGGGGCTGGTCTCGGCCAGCTCGGTGAGGATCCCGCTGTGTTCTTCGATACGTCCCTGCAGGGCCTGCAGCTTGCCACCGAAGCTGGCGTCGCCCTGCAGATAGGCACCGGCCATGCCGCGGTGTTGGGGGATCTCCTCCAGCAACCGACGCAGGCGGGTGATCTGCGCCAGGCCCAGCAGCTGCCGGCGGGTCTGCCTGTCACGCTGGCC
>JANTGX010000077.1 GCA_024762755.1 Gammaproteobacteria bacterium | reverse complement strand
TGGACAAGGCCGCCCTCGCCGATCGCTATCGCGAGTTGCAGCGCACGGTGCACCCGGATCGCTTCGCCAATGCCGGCGACGCCGAGCGGCGCCTGTCCATGCAGCTGGCGGCCCAGGCCAACGAGGCCTATCGGGTGCTCAAGGACCCCCTGCAGCGCGCCCGCTATCTGCTGGAACTGTCCGGCATGCCGGTGGACGACGCCCAGTCCAGTCTGGACGGACGCTTCCTCATGCAGCAGATGGAGTTGCGCGAGCGTCTCGATGCGGCCCGTCGGGCGAGCGACGCCGAACAGCGTCTGCGGAGCCTGGCCACGGAGCTGGCGGCGGCGGAGAAGCAGCTCGTCGATGAACTCGCCGGGCTGTTCGCCGAGGGCGGCGCCGAGGCCCTGACCAAGGCCACCGATGCCAGCCGCAAACTCCAGTTCTTTCGCCGCCTGGCGGAAGAGTTGCAGCAACATGAAGAAGACCTGAGCCAGTCCTGAAGGCCCGGCCCCAACCCCCCACGAGATTTACATGGCACTCCTGCAGATCAGCGAACCCGGTCAGACCGCCGCCCCCCACCAGCATCGCCTGGCGGCCGGCATCGACCTGGGCACCACCAATTCCCTCGTCGCCAGTGTGCGCAGCGGCCTCGCCGAGACCCTGCCGGACGAGAATGGCAATCACCTGCTGCCCTCGGTGGTGCGCTACCGCCTGAACCTGCCGCCGGTGGTGGGCGAAGAGGCGCAGGCGGCGCAGGCCGAGGATCCGCTCAACACCATCAGTTCGGTGAAGCGCTTCATGGGGCGCGCCTTGCCGGAGATCTGCAAGGGCTGCGACTGCTCCGAATACGATTTCGTGCAGACCGATTCCAGCGTGCCGCGCATCCGCACCGTGGCCGGTGAGGTGAGCCCGGTGGAGGTCTCCGCGGAGATCCTCAAGGCCCTCAAGGCGCGGGCGGAGACCACCCTGGGCGGCGAGCTGACCGGCGTGGTGATCACCGTGCCGGCCTATTTCGACGACGCCCAGCGCCAGGCCACCAAGGATGCCGCGCAGTTGGCCGGACTGAATGTGTTGCGCCTGCTCAACGAGCCGACGGCGGCCGCCGTGGCCTATGGCCTGGACCGCAAGTCCGAGGGTGTGCACGTGATCTACGACCTGGGTGGCGGCACCTTCGACATCTCCATCCTGCGCCTCAACCGCGGGGTGTTCGAGGTCATCGCCACCGCTGGCAACACCGCCCTCGGCGGCGACGACCTGGACCGGGCCATCGCCCAGTGGCTGGCATTGCAGGCCGGCTTCGGCAAAGAGGTGAATCAGCATCAGCGCCGTCAATTGCTCAACGAGGCCAAGCGCGCGAAAGAGGCGCTAAGCGATGCAGAGGTCGTCGCTGTGAGCGTCAAGCGCCCCGAGGGCGACCCGTGGCAGGGCGAGCTGAGCCGCGATCAGCTCAATGCCCTCATCGACCCCCTGATCCAGAAGACCCTCAGCCCCTGTCGGCGGGCCCTGCGCGATGCCGGCATCGAGGTCGACGAGATCGAAGACGTGGTGATGGTGGGCGGCTCCACGCGCTCGCCCCGGGTGCGCGAGCTGGTGGGCGAGTTCTTCCAATGTGAGCCCTTGGTGGACATCGACCCGGACAAGGTCGTCGCCGTGGGCGCCGCGATCCAGGCCGACGTGTTGGTGGGCAACAAGCCCGACGACGAGATGCTGCTGCTGGACGTGACGCCCCTGTCCCTCGGCATCGAGACCATGGGTGGCCTGGTGGAGAAGGTGATCCCGCGCAATGCCACCATCCCCTGCGCCAAGGCGCAGGACTTCACCACCTTCAAGGACGGCCAGACCGCCCTGGCCATCCACGTGGTGCAGGGCGAGAGGGAACTGGTCAGCGACTGTCGTTCACTGGCCCGCTTCGAACTGCGTGGCATCCCGCCCATGGCCGCCGGTGCGGCGCGCATCCGCGTCACCTTCCAGGTGGACGCCGATGGCCTGCTCTCGGTCACCGCGCGCGAGCAGACCTCGGGTGTCGAGAGCAGCGTGCAGGTGAAACCCTCCTATGGGCTCACCGACGACGAGATCACGCAGATGCTGCAGGACTCCATGGCACACGCCGACGAAGACGTCGCCGCGCGCAGCCTGCGCGAGATGCAGGTGGAGGCCAAGCGCGCCATCGAGGCCGTGGAATCCGCCCTGCAAAGCGATGCCCGCCTGCTCGATGAGGACGAGCGCAGCCGTCTCGACGCCGCCATGGCTGCGCTGCGGGAAAAGGCCGAGGGCGAAGACCACATGGCCATAAAGCAGGCCATCGAGGCGCTCAACGAGGCCAGTGAAGGCTTTGCCGCGCGGCGCATGGACGCCAGCATCCAGGCCGCCATGGCCGGCCATAAACTGGAAGAGTTCAGCGACTGAAGCCGCCAGCGATCCCCCGAACAATCTCAACGAAGCCGATACCATGCCCAAGATCATCATCCTGCCCCACGAAGAACTCTGTCCCGAGGGCGCCGTCATCGAGGCCGAGCCCGGCACCACCATCCTCGATGCGGCCCTGGCCAACGACATCGAGATCGAACACGCCTGCGAGAAGTCCTGCGCCTGCACCACCTGCCACGTGGTCGTGCGCGAGGGGGCCGACTCCCTGCCCGAGGCCAGCGAAGAAGAAGAGGACATGCTGGACAAGGCCTGGGGTCTGGAGCCCGAGTCCCGCCTCAGCTGTCAGGCAGTGGTGGACGACGAGGACCTGGTCATCGAGATTCCCAAATACACCATCAACATGGTCTCCGAGAACCACTGAGGCTTCCCCATGAAATGGACCGACAGCCTGGACATCGCCATGGCCCTGGACGAGGCGCATCCCGAGGTGGATCCCCTGAGCCTCGGCTTCGTCCAGCTACACGCCTGGGTCCTGGAGCTGGCGGACTTCGAGGATGCGCCGGAAAACAGCAGTGAACGCATCCTCGAGGCCATTCAGATGGCCTGGATCGAGGAGCGCGAAGACTGAGCGAACTGGCGCTGACTGCCAGCACCCGAGACAGAGGCGCCGGCGATGGCGCCTTTTTTGTGGGCCGCAGGTTGCTTGGCCGCCACGAATTGCTCGCCAGACTAGGGGTTTGGGCAGCAAATCGCGTACAATGGCGCGTTCTTCAACTTGAGAATCTATCGGAGTTTCTACCCAACATGGCCATCGAAAGAACCTTTTCCATCGTCAAGCCCGACGCCGTCGCCAAGAACGTCATCGGCGAGATCTACAGTCGCTTCGAGAAGGCGGGTCTGCGGATCATCGCCGCCAAGATGCTGCATCTCTCCCGCGAAGAGGCCGAGGGCTTCTATGCCGTGCACAAGGAACGCCCCTTCTTCAACGACCTGGTCAACTTCATGATCTCCGGCCCCGTGATGGTGCAGGTGCTGGAAGGCGAGAACGCCATCGCCAGGCACCGCGAGATCATGGGCGCCACCAACCCGGCCGAGGCCGCCCCGGGCACCATCCGCGCCGACTTTGCCAGCTCCATCGATGAGAACGCGGTACACGGCTCCGACGCCCCGGAGACGGCGGCGCAGGAGATCAAGTACTTCTTCGCCGACATCGAGCTGTGCCCGCGCACGCGCTGATCGTGAACCGGTGGCAGTACCCAGCGAACAGACCATGAGCGACAAGATCAACCTTCTGGATCTGAATCGCGCCGATATGGAGGCCTTCTTCCTCAGTCTGGGGGAGAAGGCCTTTCGCGCTACGCAGGTCATCAAATGGTTGCACCAGTATGGTGTCACCGACATCGCCGAGATGACCAACATCAGCAAGGCGTTGCGCGCCAAGCTGGCCGAGCGCGCCGAGATCCGCGCCCCCGAGGTGGTCGTCGACCAGGCCTCGAGCGATGGCACACACAAGTGGCTGTTGCGCCTCGACAGCGGCAATTCGGTGGAGACGGTGTTCATCCCCGAGCGTGGCCGCGGCACCCTGTGCGTCTCCAGCCAGGTGGGTTGCGCCCTGGAGTGTTCCTTTTGTTCCACCGCGCGACAGGGCTTCAATCGCAATCTCAGCGTGGCCGAGATCATCGGTCAGGTGTGGGTGGCCAACAAGGCCTTGGGGCGCGACCCCAAGGGTGAACGCATCATCTCCAATGTGGTGTTCATGGGCATGGGCGAGCCCCTGCTCAACTTCGACAACGTGGTCAAGGCCATGGACCTGATGATGGACGACTTCGCCTACGGGCTGTCCAAGCGCCGCGTGACCCTCAGCACCTCCGGCGTGGTGCCGGCGCTGGATCGCCTGAAAGCGGTCAGCGACGTGGCCCTGGCCCTCTCGTTGCATGCACCCAACGACGCCCTGCGTGATCAACTGGTGCCCCTCAACAAGAAGTACCCCATCGCCGAACTGCTGGCGGCCTGTCGGCGATACATCGGCAGTCAGGACAGCCGGCGCAAGGTCACCGTGGAATACGTCATGCTCGACGGCGTCAACGACAGCGACGCGCACGCCCGTGAGCTGGTGAAGCTGCTGCGCGACCTGCCCTCCAAGGTCAATTTGATTCCCTTCAATCCCTTTCCCGAGACCCGCTACCGCCGCTCCAGCCCGGCCCGCATAGCGCGCTTCCGCGACATCCTGCAGGGCGCCGGCGTGACCACCATCACGCGCAAGACCCGTGGCGACGACATCGACGCCGCCTGTGGACAGCTGGTGGGCAAGGTGATGGACCGCACCAAGCGCAATCTGCCGCGCGAGGCCGCCGGGTGATCGGGAGCCGGTCGCTGCTGGTGTTTGCCCTCGTCGCCCTGCTGGCGGGCTGTGCCGGCAGCCCCGAGCGGGTGATCGACAAGCAGCAGGTCGCCGAGACCAATCTGCGCCTGGGCGTCGGCTACCTGCAGCAGGGGCGCATCGATGCCGCCCTGGAAAAGATGCAAAAGGCGCTCGCTGCCAAGCCCGACTATGCCCGTGCGCACAGCGCCATCGCCCTGGTCTACCAACGACTGGGGAAATACGCCGAGGCAGAGCATCACTTCGAAGAGGCACTCGAGCTACAGCCGGACGATGCGGCGACGCATAACAACTTCGGTGTCTTCCTCTGTCAGCAGCGGCGCTTCGATGCCGCCGAGAAACACTTCCTGAAGGCCATCGAGTCGCCCAACTACAAGACGCCGGCCCAGGCCTACGAAAATCTCGGCGTGTGTGCCATGGCCAAGCCGGATCTGGACGAGGCCGAGAAATACTTTCGCCGCGCGCTGCAGATCGATCCGCGCATGCCGGTCAGTCTGCTCAACATGGCGCAGATCAGCCTGGCCCGGCAGCGCTATCTCAGCGGCCGCGCCTATCTACAGCGCTACTTCGAGGTGGCGCCACCCACCGCCCGCAGCCTCTGGCTGGGGATCCAGGTGGAGACGGCGTTGGGCGCGCAGGACGTGGTAGACGACTATATTCGCCAGCTCAGCCGGCACTTTCCGGATTCCGACGAAATGGCCCAGTTGGAGGCCATGGAAAAGAAGGCACGGAAAGAACCTCGGGAGTCCTCACCACGATGAACGACACGCCCGGCAACGACGAAGGGCGTGAGGCGCAAGACGAGGCCACGCCGGGCGAACGCCTGCGCGCGGCGCGCGAGGCCAGCGGCCAGGATGTGCAGGAGGTCGCCCGGCGGCTGCGTATCGACAGCCTGCGCATCACGGCCATGGAGGAGGGCGATATCAGCGCCCTCGGCGCGCCGGTGTTCGCCGCCGGTTATGTGCGTGCCTATGCCCGACTGGTGGGCCTGCCCAGCGAGGAGTTGTTGTCGGACTATGCCCTGGACGGCGCGGCCACCACGCCGCCGGCATTGGACGAGTCTCCCCTGGCCCGGCCGACCACGACACGCTGGAGCCGGTCGCGTGCACCGCGTCGCAAGGCTGGCGGAGGCAAGGGCTGGCGCGCCGTCCTGATCTGGCTGCTCGTCGCGCTGGTGCTGGCCGCGGCCGCCGGCTGGTGGCTGATGATGCAGCGCGGCGGCGTCTTGCCGTCCGCGGCCGTGGGCGAGCAAGCCGCTGCCCGGCAGCAGCTGAGTCTGCCGCACACGCCGGCCGGCGATGCGCAGGCCGCGGGCCGGCCGGCCGAGGTGGTGCCGGAGACGACCCCGGGCAATGAGCCGACGGTACCCGACCGCCAAGCGGCCGAGCCGGTCTCGGGCGCGGGAGTGGCCGGCGACGCCGCATCTTCGAGCGCCCCCACCCGTCAGCCGGCCGAGGATGAACTGGAGATCGCCTTCAGTGAGGATTCCTGGGTCGAACTGTATGATGGCAGCGGCAAGCGCCTGTTGCACCGCCTGGCGCGTGCCGGTGAGGCACTGTCCTTCGTCGGCCCCGCACCCTTCAAGCTGGTGCTCGGCTATGTGCCCGGCGTGCGCCTGCGGCTCAATGGCGAGGCGGTGGACCTCTCGCCCTATCGCGGCCGCCGCCTGGCGCGTCTGACGCTGGCTGGCGACTCAACGAGAAACGAGAACAGGCCCTAGACCCATGCACAAACCCGACTATCAGACCATCCAACGTCGCGTCTCGCGCCAGATCATGGTGGGCGACGTGCCAGTGGGCGGCGGCGCCCCGGTCTCGGTGCAGAGCATGACCAATACCGAGACTACCGACGTGGAGGCCACGGTGGCGCAGATCGAGGCGCTGCAGCGCGCTGGCGCCGACCTGGTGCGCGTCTCGGTGCCCAGCATGGAGGCCGCCGAGGCCTTCGGCCAGATCCGTCGCCGGGTCGACCTGCCCTTGATCAGCGACATCCACTTCGACTACAAGATCGCCCTGCGCGTGGCCGAGCTGGGCGCCGATTGCCTGCGTATCAATCCCGGCAACATCGGCCGTGAAGACCGGGTGCGCGCGGTGGTGGATGCGGCGCGTGACCGTGGCATCCCCATCCGCATCGGCGTCAACGCCGGCTCGCTGGAAAAGGAGTTGCAGAAGAAATACGGCGAACCGACGCCGGAGGCCCTGGTGGAATCGGCCCTGCGCCATATCGATATCCTCGACCGCCTCGAGTTCGCCGACTTCAAGATCAGCCTCAAGGCCTCCGACGTGTTCATGACCGTCGCCGCCTACCGGCTGCTGGCCGGGCAGATCGAACAGCCCCTGCACCTGGGCATCACCGAGGCCGGTGGTGCCCGCGCCGGCGCGGTGAAATCCGCCATCGGCCTCGGCATGCTGCTGGCCGAGGGCATCGGTGACACCATTCGCGTGTCGCTGGCCGCCGACCCGGTGCAGGAGATCAAGGTGGGTTTCGATATCCTCAAGAGCCTGCACGTGCGCGCCAAGGGCATCAACCTCATCGCCTGCCCCTCCTGCTCGCGCCAGTGTTTCGACGTGGTGGGCACCGCCAACGCCCTGGACGAGCGCCTGGAGGACATCCTCGAGCCACTGGACGTGGCGGTCATCGGTTGTGTGGTGAACGGCCCCGGCGAGGCGCGCGAGGCCGACATCGGCCTCACCGGCGGCGAGCCGAACCTGCTCTATGTGGGCGGCAAACCGGACCACAAGGTGAGCGACGCCGACCTGCTCGACGAACTGGAGCGTGTGGTGCGCGCGGAAGTGGCACGGCGACGCGGCGAGTAGGAATCAGTAACACCACAGAGGGCACAGAGATTCACAGAGGGACATGAAGTTGATCTGCGTATGTTAGATCCATGCGCAAAGCTGATATTCATAATGTCTAACTGCTATCCCGTTAACTGGCGTGTAGTTTCGGTGCAGCCATTGAAACAACGGGTAAACTACGAGTCGCACGGATGGGAGTCATGAGAATCGCTGATCTTATTCCCGTCATTCCGGTGAAGGCCGGAATGTTAATGGGACAGCAGTGATAATGCCTTTCTCTGTGTCCCTCTGTGCCCTCTGTGGCTGATCGATTTCAAGAATAGACAAACACCGGAACCACAACCTTGGCAAATCTGATTCAAGCCGTGCGCGGGATGAACGACATCCTGCCCGACGAGACCCCCTACTGGCAGCAACTCGAGAGCGTCTTGCGCGAGGTGTTGGCGCAGTATGGCTACCGCGAGATCCGCTTCCCCATCGTGGAGAAGACGGAGCTGTTCAAGCGTTCCATCGGCGAGGTCACCGATATCGTCGAAAAGGAGATGTACACCTTCGAGGACCGCAATGGCGACAGCCTGAGCCTGCGTCCGGAGGGTACCGCCTGCTGCGTGCGTGCCGGCCTGCAGCACAGCCTGTTGAGCAATCAGCAGGTGCAGCGGCTGTGGTACCTCGGCCCCATGTTCCGCCACGAGCGGCCGCAGAAGGGGCGCTATCGCCAGTTCCACCAGCTGGGGGTGGAGACCTTCGGCATGAGCGGCCCGGACCTCGACGCGGAATTGATCCTGATGACCGCGCGCCTGTGGCAGCGCCTGGGGCTGGACGACCTCGAGCTGCAGATCAATTCCCTCGGCACGCGCGAATCCCGCGCCGTCTACCGTGACGAACTGGTGGCCTATCTGCGCGCTCACGAGGAACAACTGGACGAGGACAGCCGACGGCGACTGGAGAGCAATCCCCTGCGCATCCTCGACAGCAAGAACCCGGCGATGCGTGAACTGATCGCCGCAGCTCCCAAGCTCGAGGCCTTCCTCGACGAGGAGTCACGCGCCCACTTCGCCGAACTGCGCCGCCTGCTGGATACCGCGGGGGTGGCCTACACGGTCAACCCCTGTCTGGTGCGCGGGCTCGACTACTATTCGCGCACGGTGTTCGAATGGGTCACCCAGCGCCTCGGTGCCCAGGGTACGGTGTGTGCCGGCGGGCGCTTCGACACCCTGGTCGAGCAGCTCGGTGGCAAGCCCACGCCGGCGGCCGGCTTCGCCATCGGACTCGAGCGCCTGCTGGCCCTGGTGCGCGAGCAGCTCAGCCCTGACTATCTGCCACACGCCTACCTGGTGCTGGTCGGCGAGGCCGCACAGGCCGAGGGCCTGGCCCTCGCCGAGCGCCTGCGCAGTGCGTGGCCGCAGCTTCGCCTGCAGATGCACTGCGGCGGCGGCAGCTTCAAGAGCCAGTTCAAACGCGCCGACAAGAGCGGCGCCCAGGTGGCCCTGGTGCTGGGCGAAGACGAGGTGGC
>JANTGX010000076.1 GCA_024762755.1 Gammaproteobacteria bacterium | reverse complement strand
GCGGCCTACCGCGATCAGGGCCACGACGTGGTGGTGGTGGTCTCCGCCATGAGCGGCGAGACCAATCGCCTGGTGGCGTTGGCGCGGGCCATCTCGCCGCAGCCGGACGCGCGCGAGTTCGACGTGCTGCTGTCCACCGGCGAGCAGGTGACCATCGCCCTGCTGGCCATGGCCTTGAAGCAGCGCGGCTGTCCCGCGCGCTCCTTCACCGGCAGCCAGGTGCGCATTCGCACCGACAGCGCGCACAGTAAGGCGCGCATCGTCGACATCGATCGCGAGGCCCTGCAACGGGCCTTGGGCGAGGGCCAGGTGGCGGTGGTCGCCGGCTTTCAGGGGGTGGACGACAACGGTGATATCACCACCCTCGGTCGGGGTGGCTCGGACACCACGGCGGTCGCCCTGGCGGCGGCCCTGGAGGCCGACGAGTGCCAGATCTATACCGATGTGGACGGTGTCTACACCACCGACCCGCGCGTGGTGCCGGAGGCCCGGCGACTGCCGCGCATCACCTTCGAGGAGATGCTCGAGATGGCCAGCCTCGGCTCCAAGGTGCTGCAGATCCGCGCGGTGGAATTTGCCGGCAAATACAACGTGCCGCTGCGCGTGTTGTCCAGCTTCGAGGAGGGTGAGGGCACCCTCATCAGCTACGAGGAAGAAGGAATGGAACAGGCACTGATTTCGGGCATCGCCTTCAATCGGGACGAGGCCAAGCTGACCGTGTTGGGGGTGCCCGATCACCCCGGCGTGGCCTCGCAGATCCTCGGCCCCATCGGTGAGGCCAACATCGAAGTGGATATGATCATCCAGAACGTGGGCGCCGACGGCACCACCGACTTCACCTTCACGGTGCACCGCAACGACTATGATATGGCCTTGTCGGTGCTGGAGAAGGTCGCCGCCGAGCTGGGCGCACGCGAGGTGCTGGGCGACAACAAGATCGTCAAGATATCTCTCGTCGGCGTGGGCATGCGTTCCCATGCCGGCATCGCCGGCCGCATGTTTCAGTTGCTGGCCGACGAAGGCATCAACATACGCATGATCTCCACCTCCGAGATCAAGGTCTCGGTGGTGGTGGACGAGAAATACCTCGAGCTGGGCGTGCGCGCCCTGCACGATGGTTTCCAATTGGAACAGCCCCTGGAAGTGACGGACTGACTGTCGCGGGCCGGAGCCGGATGCTCGGATCCGAATCCACCCTGCGTCACGGGTTCGGATCAAAGTAAGGCGGTTGCAGTACCAGAGCAGTAACGACGGGTAACAAGTTCAGGCCATCGTGGCCAACATGCTCCATCGAAGCGCGCCCCGCGGGTTGCGATCGGGAGATTTAGAAACAAGGAGATTTACAATGTTGATTTTAACGCGCCGTGTGGGTGAGTCTTTAATCATTGGTGACGACATTACCGTGACCGTGCTCGGGGTAAAGGGCAATCAGGTGCGCATCGGCGTCGATGCCCCCAAGGATGTCTCCGTACATCGCGAAGAGATCTACGAGCGTATCCAGCAGGAAAAAGGCGAAGAAGGCGCCCCGGCCTGAGCCCTTGTGGCGGTAAAAGGCCGGGACGATACGCTTATTCTCCCTGAGATTGCCCCAATGGCTTCCCTGGAGGCATTAATTTTGGGAGAATAGCCGCCCGCCCGGGAGCCCCGGGTGGGGGGTGTCATCACCCGGAGAGCTGGCCGAGTGGCTGAAGGCGCACCCCTGCTAAGGGTGTATGGGTTAACGCCCATCGAGGGTTCGAATCCCTCGCTCTCCGCCATCCATCATGGAACGACCCCAGCCCCTTGAAAGGCGGCGGTGAAAGCGGGTATAGTTCCGCCCCTCCCACGACATAGCATCGTAGGAAATCGTTTACTGCGCGCTCGTAGCTCAGCTGGATAGAGTACCTGGCTACGAACCAGGCGGTCGGAGGTTCGAATCCTCCCGAGCGCGCCATTATTGCCAATAAAATCTAGCGGTTACCGCCTAGGCGGTGGCCGCTTTTCGTTTCAGAAAAATCAGTGCCGGACTTTTGCCGGACTTTGTCTCACAGACCCTGTTGGCCGCCTCGATCAGTTCCTCCAGTTCCGGGGCGGAGTAGTGCGTCGTAATGTCGTTGTTTCGGTGGCCCAGCAATACCTTCCGGGTCTCCAGCGACAAGGGCCCACATCCGTAGTTAGATAGCTATGCCAAATCTAGGCACGGAAGATCAACCAATCCCACCCAATGGCTATCCAGGCCGGTACATCCCATAGGGCATTGATGGCGCGCCTGTCACCCTTGCGGGCCGGCTTGGGAAAGCGGGATGCCGCTGATCACACCGTTCGGGCTTTGCTAGGACTGTGATGTCTGCTTCGTTCAGTAGAGAGAACCTAGCGCTACCTGAAGTGATCTGCAATTGGATCACCGGCTCGCTGCCTTTGCCTGCGAGGGGCTCTGCCACCGAGGTCGGTGGCCAGTGGCCAAGGCCCTCGGCGAAACTGAGGAGCAAGCGAGAAGCTAGCCGATGTCTCGCCATTGGCCTCTGGTTGAAGTTCCTGATGGAATTTCGTGGCAGTCGCCGACGGCTGGAGAATGCCGGGAGAGACGTCTTTAAATGGGAAGGGGGGAAGAGGGAAAAGGGGGTGGAAATCTTGTGCCGGGGTTTCAGCCTTATGGAGCCTTCCCGTGATCCAGTCATTCGGTAATCCACAATTTGATCGGCGCCTGACGGCATACGCCGAGCCGTGATCTCTGCTCCAGTGCCCGGCTCATCCAGCCGGCAAAACCCATGCCCACCTGGTGGGTCTCGTCGTTGGCCGCCGTGCCTTGTCGAAATCTAAGGATTTCGTTTTCTTGCAACGTGCTCTCCTCTTTTCGGGCACAGCGCACCGAGATCAGCCACGCACGGCCCTCTCGATAGGCGATGACGGCCGACCCATGGCGCGCGGCGTTCTTGCCGATGACCAGAAAGCGGGGTGCGTCGATTGTCCTGGCCGGGATTTCCAGCAGGCCTGGATCGATCGTTCCACGGGGCTGCGCCACTTCGAGGTCGATGCCATGTTTCGCCGTGTTTGCGTTGCCGCATTCATGTTGGGCGCAGTAACGAAAACGCGGCCCGGAGGCCGCGTTTCCTGTCAGCGCCGGGTGAGGCTCAGTCGTCGTGACGCTGCTTGCGGGTGATGGCCCAGGTGGCATCGCCGTCTGCCGCCGCGGAGTGCTGCACGTTGACGTACAGGGTGTGCGGGTCCCGCGGGCTGAAGTAGATGCCGGTGCCTTCTGCCTTGGGGTCGGCGAGGGAGGCGAACAGCTTGACCTTCTTCGCGGCGCCGAAGCGGTTGACCTTTTTCGTCTTGGCGAACCAGATGTCCGAGGGCACGTTGTCCTCGATCATGACGAGGTCGCCATTGGGCGCCTCGGCCAGATTGTCCACGCTGTCGAAACCGCTCTGGAAGCCCGCCTCGCCGGGCTTGTTGATCTCCACCGGCACATTGACGCCGGCCTTGACGAAGTCGCGCACGGCGAGGGTCTCGAGGTCGATGGCGAGCACGCGGCCCTCGTAGTATTCCTTGCCGTATTCGTCACGCGGGCCTTCGGTGATGGCCACGTAGAGGGTGTCGCCGATGACCTCCAGGTCTTCCGGACGCTGATAGCTCTGGCCGCCGGCCAGGGAGCCGGAGACGCGGGCGTCGGCGGGATCGATGGGGCCCAGCCACACGCCCTGGCCGGTGCCGTCGCGGCGCGTGTCGGCCTCGATGCCCAGCACGTAGAGTTCGCCGGCGGAGAGGTCGCCATAGGTGTTGGGCACGAACTTGTAGATGCCGCCGCCGCAGGGGGCCACGCTGCCGTCGTTGCAGCTGGAGGAGGCGCCGCGGAACTCGTCCACCACGTAGACGTTGCCGGCACCGTCGAGGTCGATGCCCTCGTGGGACAGGCGGCCGACTGCCGGGCGGTCGTGGATGGCGGCGACGGACATCATGTCGTCGTTGAGTTCCATTTCGAACAGGCGGCCGCCGCTGGTCTCCTCGGCGAACAGCACGGTGCCCCAGGGCGTCCAGCGGATGCCATCGAGGGCATTCCAGCTCGGATCGGCGGCCAGCAGGCGCGTCTCGCCGGTCTCCAGGTCCACCACGGAGACGGCGCCGCCCTCGGGCAGGCTCTTGGGCAGGCGCAGCTCATGGGTGCGATAGAGGAAGCGGCCGGCCTGGGGCCCACTCTCGTTGACGGTATTCATGTCCGGCCAGTCGTTGCGGCCGCCGTCGTAGACGTTGAGGTCGGTCTCGTCGGAGACCACCGTCTGGGTGAAACCCTTGGGCAGCTTCCAGGGGGCGGCGGGGTTCCATGTGGCGCTGTTGGCCGAGTCGTCAATGGCCTTGAAGCCAAAGCCGCCCTTGTCGGCCAGGGCGACGCCGCTGACGGTGGCCATGCCCAGCAGGCCCGCGGTGATGGCGCGGGCCAGGATCTTCTTCTGCATCATGTCGTTGCTCTCCTGTGACAGGCCCGTGACTGCTTGGTTTGGTCGGGGGTGCGGCGGGGCCGGGCCTGACGTGAAATGGATGCCCCATATGCCAACGGAGCGCAGAGTGTAGGCGGCGTGCGTGACGACTTTGTGAGAGGATGGTGACCATTATGTGACAGCCGCCGCGTGCCGCCATCGATCCCCATGAACAGCGTTTGGACATTACAGAAAGACCTGCGCATCAAGCACGTGGTGCTCATGCTGCAGCAGGAACTTGGGGCCTCGGCCTTCGTCATCGATGCCCCGGCGGCGGTGGGCGAGGAGGCCATCCGTCTGCAGCATCCAGCGGCCGCGGGGGTTTCCGCCTATCTCTACACCTACGGCCAGGAAGACGAACGCTACGGGGTGCACCTGGAATATCCCGCGCCAGCGGAGACCCCCCTGAGCGAAGCGGTGGAGGTCTGCGAAGACATCGATTTCGACACCCTGGCCGCCATGCTGGCCTCGCACTTCGACCGGCTGCCGCATGGCTGAGGCGCCTGCGCGTCCCCGCCTCGCCGTGAGCAGCTGCCTGCTGGGCGAGGCGGTGCGTTACGACGGCGGTCACAAGCGCCATGCCTGGCTCAGCGAAACCCTGGCGCCATGGGTCGACTTGCGCCCCATCTGCCCCGAGGTCGGCATCGGCTTGGGGGTGCCGCGGCCGCCCATCCACCTCGTCGGCGATGCCGGGGCGCCGCGCGCCGTGGGGCTGGAAGATCCCACGCTGGACGTCAGCGACGCCCTGCGTGAGTTCGCGCACGCGACGGTGAGACAGCTGGGGGACATCGATGCCTACCTGTTCAAGACCCGCTCGCCCAGTTGTGGCCTGTCGGGGGTGTCATTGCTCACGGCCGGGGGCGGGCGGGGCACGACCGACGGCGTCTACGCCCATGTCGTGCGGCAGGCCCTGAGCCCGCTGCCGGTGGCGGAGGAGGACTGCCTCGACGATCCCGTGCAGCGTGAGCACTTCGTCATCCGCCTCTATACCTACCACCGCTGGCGGGTCTTTCGCCGCCAGCCCCTCACGGCCGAGGGGCTGCAGGGGTTCCATGCCCGGCACAAATACCTGCTGCTGGCCCACGACCAGGCCGCCTATGGGCGGCTGGGCAGGATGCTGGCGCGAGTCGCGGGGGAGGACCTGCCGGCCTTGGCGGCGCGCTATCTCGACGAGCTGATGCAGGCCCTCCGCCGGCCGGCGACGCGGCGCGGGCATACCAATGCCCTGCAGCACATGGCGGGTCATCTGAAGCGCCGCCTCGGGGAGGAGCGACGCAGCCTGGCGGCGGCCATCGAGG
This sequence comes from Gammaproteobacteria bacterium, assembly GCA_024762755.1. GTDB lineage: Bacteria > Pseudomonadota > Gammaproteobacteria > SZUA-152 > SZUA-152 > JANTGX01. Next base: position 3,323 of record JANTGX010000076.1, on the reverse strand, counting down.
CCTATGGATGCGGCGACGTGCCGCTCATCGCGCCCGTCTCCCTTTTGCGCAAGGCCCTCGCCGCCCACCCGGAGCCCTACCTGCAGGGCCAGTGGTATCTCGCCCCCTACCCCGCGGCCCTCGGCCTGCGCGACGCCCTCTGATGGCCACGGCAGATGCCGTCGACGCCTTCGGCCTGCTGGTGATCGGCGACGAGATCCTCGCCGGCAAACGCCGTGACCGCCACGTGGAGGCCTTTCGTCGGCTGCTCGCCGAGCGCGGCTTCGGCCTGGGCTGGGTGCAGATCCTGCCGGACGACCCCGCCCTGCTGACCGCCCGCCTGCGACAGAGCCTGGCCGAGGCGCTACCGGTCTTCAGCTGTGGCGGTATCGGTGCGACGCCGGACGACCACACCCGTCAGTGCGCCGCGGCGGCCGCCGGGCTGCCGCTGGAGCGCCATCCCGGCGCGGTGGCCGAGATCGAGGCCGCGTTCGGCGAGGCCGCCTATCCCCAGCGCATCCGCATGGCCGAGCTGCCCGCAGGCTGCGCGCTGATCCCCAACCCCTACAACCGGATCCCCGGCTTCGCCATCGCTCGGCACTATTTCCTGCCCGGCTTTCCGGAGATGGCCCACCCCATGGCCCGCTGGGTGCTCGATCGCCACTTTGCGGCGGGTGCGCGGCCCGAGGGTGAGCGGGCGCTGCGCGTGTACGGCGCCAGCGAATCGGCGCTGGTGCCCCTGATGGAACGTCTCACTGCTGCCCACCCACGGCTCAAGCTCTACAGCCTGCCGCGACTCGGGCCGGCGGGTTTCGTCGAGCTGGGTCTACGCGGACGCGAGGGCCTGGACGAGGCCTTTGCCGCCCTGCGTGAGGGAGTGGAAGCGCTGGGGTTTGCGTTCAGCCCCGTCGGCGACGGCGACTGAAGCAGCGTCAGATGCGTTGCGCCCGCTTGCGTTGGGGCTTGAGGCCGATGCAGGGGTAGGGGCACTCGGCCGCGGGGCGCGCCAGGTGGTAGCCCTGGCCAAGATCGATACCGAGTGTCTTCAAGACCTCGACTATCTTTTCGGTCTCGACGAACTCCGCCACCGTGGTGATATCCAGGCCATGGGCCAATTCGCCCATGGACTTGACGAAGACCTGGTCGAAACGATCGTCGGCCAGATTGCGCACGAAGCTGCCGTCGAGTTTGATCATGTCCACCGGCAGGTGCTTGAGATAGTGGAAGCCGGAGAAACCGATGCCGAAGTCGTCCAGGGCGATGCGGCAGCCGAGCTGGTGCAGGGCCTCGACGAAGCCGCCGGCCTGCTGGATGTTCTCCACCGCCGCGGTCTCCGTGATCTCGAAGATCAGGCGCTCGGCCTCGGCGCCGCTGTCCTCGATGAAGCCGCGGATCCAGTCCAGGACCTCGGGGCTGCCGAAGTGGCGCCCGGACAGGTTGATGGCCAGGCTCAGGGGCTGGCCGCCGGCCTGGCTCTCGGCCTGGGCCTGGATGGCATTGCGCAGCACCCATTTGTCGATGTCGCGAATCATGCCGAAGCGCTCGGCCACGTCGAGGAAGGCGGCCGGCGGGATCAGGCCGTCGTCGTCGTCCAGCATGCGCAGCAGTACCTCGTAGTGCACCACGGCGTGGTCGCGCAGGCGGAAGATGGGCTGGTAGTGGAGGACGAAACGGTCGTGCTCCAGGGCATTGCGGATGCGCTGTTCCCAGGCCAGTTTTGACTGCATCTCGTTGAGGGTCTGGTCGCCGTCGCGGAACACGTGGTAGCCGTTGCGGCCGCTGTCCTTGGCGCGGTACATGGCGGCATCGGCCATGGCCAGCAGGGTGCCGGGGGCGGCACCGTCGGTGGGGAAGACCACCACGCCGATGCTGGCGCTGACCGGCGTGTCCATGTCGCCCAGGCCGGCCTTCTCGTCGGCCATGGCGCGCAACAGGTTCGCCGCCACGGTCTCTGCCCGCTCACGGTCGGTGTTGGGCAGGATCACGCCGAACTCGTCGCCGCCCAGGCGGCCGAGCACGTCCACCGAACGCAGGCTGCCGGCCAGGCGGCGGGAGATGGCATGCAGGTAGTCGTCGCCGGTCTGGTGGCCGAGGGTGTCGTTGATGTACTTGAACTGATCCAGATCGATGAACATCAGCGCCCCCTCCTGGCCGAAGCGCTTGGCGAGTTCCAGGGCGCGCTCCAGCTCCTCCTGAAAGCGGCGGCGGTTGAACAGGCCGGTGAGGGCGTCGTGGTCGGCCAGATAGACGATGCGCTCCTCCGACTGCTTCTGCTCGGTGATGTCCATCAACAGGCCGCGGCAGACCCGTTGTCCGTCGGGCATGGCCTCCAGGGTATTGATGCTGCGCACCCACAGGGCGCGGCCGTCGTGGTGGATCAGGCGGAAGTCCAGGGTGAAGGTGCCAGGGCTGGCCATGTGCTCGGCCAAGGCCTGCTCGAATGATGGCCGGTCTTCGGGATGCAGACGGGAGGCCAGGAAATCGGGCGCCAGCCAGTCGCGGGTGGGGAAGCCGAGTAGGTTCTCCGCCTCGCGGCTGACATAGCGGAAGCGCATGTCCTGCGGATCGGCCTCGACGATGACGGCGTTGACGCCATCGAGCAGGGTGCGCAGGCGCTTGGTCTGGCGGCTCAGGGCGAGGTGCTCCTCGGCCAGGGCCGAACGGGTGGTGGTCAGATGCTCGGCGAGGCCGTTGAAGGCGCGCGCCAGATCGCCCATCTCGTCGGCACTGTCGAGGGCGATGCGATGACCCAATTCGTCCCGTGCCAGGGCCCCGGCGCCCTCTTCCAGGCGGCGCAGGTTACGCGTCAGCAGGTAGCCCAGGAGCAGGGTGACGGCAATGGACAGGCCGATCTCCAGGGCGGCGATGGTGGTGTTCTGCAGCCGGGTCTGCGCCACCAGCCGCTCCACCCCGGCGATGGAATAGCCCACGTTGAGGGTGCCCAGGGGCTGGCCGAACAGGGACACCCTGCCCACCGTATCGAACACCCCGTCGGCGCTGGCCTGTTCATAGTTATGGTCCGGGACGATCTGCAGCGGGCGGACGCCGATGTGCGCCATGCTCCGGCCGTCGACGTCCGTGACCTCGGCATAGAGGATGTCGCTCTGCCGTTCGAGCAGCGACAGGGCATCGAGCAGGATGGCGCGATCGCTGGTGGCCAGGCCGGGGGCCAACAGGTTGCTGAGCAGGGTCACCTCTTCGGCGATGTGCTCCTCCAGGGCCGCGGCGTGGCTGGTGCTGATGAGACGCACGCTGTTCCACACCAGCGCACTCAGCATCGCCAGCTCGATGAGCAGCACGCTGAGGATCAGCTTGGTGGACAGGCGAAGCTTCATGGCCTCGCC
>JANTGX010000075.1 GCA_024762755.1 Gammaproteobacteria bacterium | reverse complement strand
AGACCCTCGAGGCCAAGTACCCCTTCGGCAAGTATGCCGAGCAGGCACAGCTGGACACGGCCTATGCCTACTACAAGTTCGACGAACCCGATTCGGCCATCGCCGCCGCCGACCGCTTCATCAAGCTGCACCCGCGCCACCCCCAGGTGGCCTACGCCTACTACCTGCGCGGCCTGGCCAGCGAGAGCAAGAAGAAAGGCGCGTTGGACTTCCTCGTGCGCCTCGACGGCAGTCTGCTCGATCCCAGTTCCACGCGGCAGGCCTTCGACTACTTCGACCAACTGGTGAAGCGCTTCCCCGACAGCCCCTATGCGGCCGATGCCGTGCAGCACATGCGGCGTCTGCGCGAGGACCTCGCTCGCCACGAGATCCACGTCGCCCGGTTCTATCTCAAACGGCGCGCCTATGTGGCCGCCGCCAATCGCGCCGCCACGGTGCTGGCGACCTACCCCGGCTCGCCCTCGCGGCGTGCGGCCCTGGACATCCTCATCGCCGCCTACGAGGGCCTCGACATTCCCGATCTGGCCGCCGACGTGCGCCGGGTGAAGGCCCTGAACTACCCCGGCTGAGTGAGACGGTACGGCAGGCGCCTGCGCGCTCATCCCTGGGCATGGCCGGCAGGCGCAAGAAGGGCGCCCAGGGGCGCCCTTCTCCGTTATCGATGGTGGTCTGCCTCTAACCGCAACCACCGACCACAACCGCGCCAAAAGACGGCCCCGGCGGCGGTAGGCTAGACGGCCTCCTCATTCTCCTCACCGGTGCGGATGCGCACCGTGCGTTCCACCGTCGAGACGAAGATCTTGCCATCACCGATCTTTCCCGTGCGGGCGGCGCTGGCGATGGTGTCCACCACGGCGTCGGCGTTCTCTGCGGCCACCACGATCTCCAGCTTCACCTTGGGCAGGAAGTCCACCACGTATTCGGCACCGCGATAGAGTTCGGTGTGGCCCTTCTGCCGCCCAAAGCCCTTGATCTCCGTCACCGTCATGCCGGTGACGCCGATCTCCGACAGGGCCTCGCGCACGTCGTCCAGTTTGAAGGGTTTGATGACTGCCTCGATCTTCTTCATGGTTTCACTCCTGTCGTTGCTGCACTGTCAGTCTCGGTCATAGCCCGAGGTAATGGGATAACGCCGGTCGCGGCCAAAGGCACGCCGCGTGATGCGCACCCCCGGCGCCGCTTGCCGGCGTTTATATTCGTTGCGATTGACGAGGCGGACGATGCGTTCCACCGTGGCCTTGTCGTAACCGGCGGCGACGATCTCCTCCTCGCTGCGGTCTTGCTCCACGTACATCTGGAGGATGGCATCGAGTATCTCATAGGGCGGCAGGGAGTCGCTGTCCTTTTGCCCCGGCGCCAGCTCCGCCGAGGGCGGCCGCTCGATCACCCGGCGCGGAATCACCGGCGCGATGCCGTTGCGGTATTCGGCCAGGCGATAGACCAGGGTCTTGGGCACGTCCTTGAGCACGTCGAAGCCGCCGGCCATGTCGCCGTAGAGCGTGCAGTAACCCACCGCCACCTCACTCTTGTTGCCGGTGGAGAGCACCACCTTGCCCTTTTTGTTGGAGATGGCCATGAGGATCACGGCGCGGCAGCGGGCCTGGATGTTCTCTTCCGTGGTATCCGGTTGGCGGCCGGTGAATTCGTCGTGCAGGATCTGCAGGAAACTCTGGAAGGCCGGCTCGATGGGCAACACGTGGTATTCCACACCCAGCGCCTTGGCCTCGGCGTGGGCGTCCTCCAGACTCATGTCCATGGTGTACCGCGAGGGCATCATCACCGCTTCCACCCGCTCGGCTCCGATGGCGTCCACCGCCACGCTGAGGGTGAGGGCCGAGTCGATGCCGCCGGAGAGGCCGATCACCGCGCCGGGGAAGCGATTCTTCTCGATGTAGTCGCGCACGCCCAGCACCAGAGCGCGGTAGACGCTCTCGGCCTCCCCCAGCGGCGGGCAGATCTCGCCCGGCAGCGCCCTCGCCACGCCGTCGGCCTCGCACTGGAAGTCGACGCAGTAGACGCCGTCGGTGAAGGCTGGGCTGCGCCGACACAACTGGCCGTCGCCCCCCATCACCAGGGACTCGCCGTCGAACACCAGTTCGTCCTGCCCACCGACCAGGTTGACGTAGACCACCGGCAGACCGGTCTCGCCCACCCGTTGGGCGAGCACCTCCTCCCGCTCTCGCCCCTTCTCACGGTGATAGGGCGAGGCGTTGAGATTGAGCAATAGCTGCGCGCCGGCCTGCTGGGCCAGGCGTGCCGGCCCGCTGTGCCAGATGTCTTCACAGATCGTGATGCCCACGGCCACGCCGGCCACCTCCACCACACAGGGGGCGTGACCAGGGACGAAGTAGCGCTTCTCGTCGAAGACGCTGTAATTGGGCAGCTCGTGTTTGTGGTAGACGGCGACCTGCTCGCCGTTGCGCAGCAGCGCGGCGGCGTTGTACAGGCCTTCCGGGGTCTGTTGGGCGAAGCCGACCACCAAGTCGATGCCGTGCACCGCCGCCTTGACCCTGGCCAGGGCCTGTTCGGTCTCGCGAATGAAACCGGGGCGCAGGAGCAGGTCCTCCGGTGGATAGCCGCACAGGGTCAACTCGGGAAACACCACCAGCTGCGCGCCGAGGGTGTCACGGGCGTGCTCGGCGGTCTCGACGACGCGCCGGGCATTACCATCGAGGTCGCCGACCAGCAGGTCGATCTGGGCCATGGCGATGCGCAGGGAGCGGGTCATGCCGGCTGGCTCAAAGAAGGCGGCTGCGCGGTGGAGGGCTCGACAGCGGCCGCCTCATGGCCCGAGCCGACGGGATTGCGATGGGCAGCCATGTTGGTGGCTCGCGCGCTCAACCGGCAAAGAATTCCAGCATGCGCGCGCCCATCTCGGCCGGCGAACGGGCCACGGAGACGCCGGCGGCCTCGAGGGCGGTGAACTTGTCCTTGGCCGTCCCCTTGCCCCCGGCGATGATGGCGCCGGCGTGGCCCATGCGCTTGCCGGGCGGTGCGGTGACGCCGGCGATATAGCCCACCACCGGTTTGCGCACATTCGTGCGGATGTACGCCGCAGCCTCTTCCTCCGCGGTGCCGCCGATCTCGCCCACCAGGATGATGCCTTTGGTCTGCCGGTCCTGCTCGAACAGTTCCAGGCAATCGATGAAGTTCATGCCCTGGATGGGATCGCCGCCGATGCCCACGCAGGTGCTCTGGCCGAGGCCGTTCTGGGTGGTCTGGTAGACCGCCTCGTAGGTGAGGGTGCCGGAACGGGAGACGATGCCGATGTTGCCGGGCTGATGGATGGCGCCGGGCATGATGCCGATCTTGCATTCGCCGGGGGTGATGATGCCGGGACAGTTGGGGCCGATGAGTCGCGACCTGCTGTGTTCGAGCACCGCCTTGACCCGCACCATGTCCTGTACCGGGATGCCCTCGGTGATGCACACGATGACCTCGATGCCGGCGTCCTCGGCCTCGAGGATGGCATCGGCGGCAAAGGCGGCGGGGACGAAGATCAGGCTGGCGTCGGCGGCGGTCTCGGCCACGGCATCGCGCACGGTATCGAACACCGGCCGGTCGAGATGGGTCTGCCCACCCTTGCCCGGGGTCACGCCGCCCACCACCTGCGTGCCGTAGGCGATGGCCTGCTCGGCATGAAAGGTGCCCTGTTTTCCGGTGAAGCCCTGCACGATGACACGGGTCTTCTTGTTGACCAGGATGGACATCAGATGTCGCCTCCCAAGCTCTTGGCCGCCTTGACCACCTTCACCGCGGCATCGGTGAGGTCGCCGGCGGGGATGACGGAAAGCCCGCTGTGGGCAAGGATATCGCGCCCCTGTTCGGCATTGGTGCCTTCCAGGCGGACCACCACGGGGATGTTCAGCCCCACCTCCTTGATGGCCGTGACGATGCCGTTGGCGATGAGATCACAGCGCACGATGCCACCGAAGATGTTGACCAGGATGGCCTGCACCTTGTGGTCGGCGACGATGAGCTTGAGTGCCTCGGCCACGCGCTCCGCGGTGGTGCCACCCCCCACGTCGAGGAAGTTGGCCGGCTCGCCTCCGTGCAGTTTGATGATGTCCATGGTGGCCATGGCCAGCCCGGCGCCGTTGACCATGCAGCCGATATTGCCGTCGAGGGTGACGTAGTTGAGGTCGAACTGTTGCGCCTTGTGTTCGGTGGGGTCCTCCTGCGAGGGGTCACGCAGTTCCTCCAGGGCCTTCTGCCGGAACAGGGCGTTGTCGTCGATGTTGACCTTGGCGTCCAGCGCCAGCAGCTCACCCTCGCCGGTGACCACCAGGGGATTGATCTCGACCAGGCTGAGGTCCTTGTCCGTGAACAGGCGATAGAGGCCGAGCATGATCTCGCTCAGGCGGCGGATCTGTGCCCCCTGCAGGCCGAGGCCAAAGGCGATCTGCCGGCACTGGTAGGGCTGCAGGCCGACGGCGGGTTCGGCGGCGACGGTGAGAATGGCCGCCGGATCGCTGGCCGCCACGGCCTCGATGTCCATGCCGCCCTGGCGCGAGGCCATGAACACCACGCGGTTGCTGGCGCGATCCACCAGCGCACCGAGGTAGTACTCGTGTGCCACGGCGGTGCCAACCTCGATGAGTAGGCGATCCACCGGCAGGCCATCGGGGCCGGTCTGGTGGGTCACCAGGCGCGAACCGAGCAGCGCCTTGACCGCCGCCTCCAGTTCCTCCTCACCCTTGACCAGACGCACACCGCCGGCCTTGCCGCGGCCACCTGCATGCACCTGGGCCTTGACCACCCAAGCCTCGCCACCCAGGCTGCGGGCCGCCTCGCGCGCCTCGGCCAGGCTGGTGACCATCTGCCCCGCCGGGGTGGGCAGGCCGTAGTCGGCGAACAGGTGTTTGGCCTGATATTCGTGCAGGTTCATGTCGCTCCCCTTGCATAGCCGGGACGGTGGGTGATGGCTGGCTGCCCGGCGAATCCGGCGAAGTGTGACACAAAAGGGAAAAGGGGGGGAGTGGGCCGTCCATGGCAGCCCCGCGGGGAAGTGGCGGTAACGCCGAAGCCCCCGGGTGGGGAAACCCCGGGACCCGCCACGAATCCCCTCAGCCGACGTTATGCATTGCCGGTCAGAAGTCGTCGTCCTCGCTCTCGCTCTCCACATGGCCGGCCGCCTGCTCCAGGGCCGTCTCGATGGCCTTGGGCGCACACATGATGTTCATGAAACTGTGACTGCCCATCATGCTCAGGTCGGGAAAACTGATGGCGATACGGAATCGCGCATACAGGGCATAGACCTGATTGCCGGACACCAGCATCTCGTAGGGCAGATGGGGCGTGGAACGCAGGGGTTTGAAGTCGATCTCGCGCATGATGTACTCGTCACCACTGCACTCCACCGTATTGTCCAGGGCGACGCCGAACACCGACTCGTCCTTGCCCGGCACATCCACGCGGTAGACCTTGGCGGTACCGCCCCGGTGCGCCGCCAATCCGGTCTCCACGGCCTCCAGCGCGGCGGCGTGATCGGCGTACTCGGCCAACTCGCTGGGGTCGTCGAAATACTCCATGCCGAACATGTAGTGGTACTTGCGCAATTGCTTCGCCGTCAGTCCCTTCTGCGAACCAAACGTCTGCACCTTGCCCAGGGCCTTTGCCAATTGTCCGGCGACACCCTCGAGGTCGTCCGCCATGCGGTAGGCATTGGCCCAATAAGGGGGATTGGTATAGGCCACCTGGATCTCGTCGCCCACCTGCGTCACCGCCACGCGCTGTACCGCGCCGTAACCACCTAACTCGCTCTTGGCCGCCGTCTGGCGGAGAGCGTCGTTACTGACGACGATGACCTCGGCACCGGCATAGGGGCTGTAACCACCGACCACCTCGAAACCACCGGCTTGGAGTCTCTGCCTGACATCAATGGTCACCGCCGCCACATCACCCGCGGCCTTCTGCGCCAGGACAAAGGGTTTGAGGTGCTCGTCCGCCTGTGCGACTGCGGCCATCGCCAGCAAGACCAGGGAAAGGATCATTCTTCTTGGTATTCGGAAACGGGCTGGCTTCATTGTCTGTTCTTCCTTTTGTCAGATGTACTGCGGCTCATTGGCTTATTCAAAAAGACAGGGGCCGCATCTGCAGCCCCTGTTGGATTTTTCTATCGACTGGCTGTGGATGGCCGACTCAGAACAGGTGCGAATACATGACCTGCCAGTTGAATTGGCTGTGGGTGGTGGTGACGCCACCGCCGTTGGTGGCCTCCACCTCCGGCGCATAGGTGAAGGAGGCGTTGATACTAGATGCGGTATTGATCTCATAACCGCCACCCACGGTGTAATGACTCTTGATGATGGCGGGGAAGAGCGGATTCATGTACTTGTCGGGCACCGGATTGGTGGAGGTGTTGAAACCCACCCGCAAGGCCAGTTGTTGCGTGGTCTGCACGCTGGCGCCCAAGGCGAGGACGGTCTGGTCCTTCCAGTTCTGGATCATGCTGGCATCCAGGGTACCCCCGGCAAAACCAGCGGCCAGGGGATTGTCCTGGTTGGCATCGGCCGTGAAGGACATCTGGAAGTTCTCCATCACGTCGGACCAACCGATGTGTTTGACGTCGGCGGCCAGCATCACCTTGTCGGTGGCCTGAAAGGCCAGGCCGATGCCGTAGGTTTCGGGCCACTGGAAGTCCTTGACCTTGATGCGGCCGGTGACGGGGACTGAAACAGGGCTGTAGGTACCCGTGGGCGAGCCTCCGGCCAAGAGCCCATCGTCCATGTTGACGTTCATGCTCACCGTGGCATTACCGGTGCTCATATCACTCAGATTGGTCTTGGAATGGTAGGTGGCACCCACCGAGAGCCGCTCGTTGACCTTGTAGGCCATACCCAGCTTGGCGGCGAGACCGTCGCCAAAGGCCTCGCCGAAGAAGGCGCTGCTGTTGGAGAAGTCGAAGCGCGTCCAGTTGACGGGGCCGTTGGGATCCAACTGACCGCCGGTAATCATGCCAACCATCCCCGTCACCATGGAGCCACTGGCGGTACCAAAGGTTTGGCTTCCACCCAGCGCGGAGACCATATCGCCGAACTGTGCGCCCGACATGGCCATGCGCAGATCCATGGTGGCCCAGACATAGTCCAGACTACCGCCGATGGTGAGTTTATCGTTGACGTCATAGGTCAGCGGAATCAGCAGCCGCCCGACACCCACCTCGGAGCGCACGGTCTTGCCGCTGCCAGCGGCGAGGAACGAATTGCCGTCGTATTCCGTGCCCATCCCGCCCTGCCCAAACAGGCCGATGCCGTAGCTCGTCTGGCCCTGTTTATGCGCATAACCGACGGCCGGCATGTAGAAGGCGTCGGCCGACGAGTCGGCATCCGGCATGCCGGTCATGGAGGAGGAGACATTCGGGCCGAGAAAGCCCAATGCCACGTCCAGGCGACTGCCCTGGGCCATCAGGCCGATGGTGGCCGGGTTGTTCGCCACCGCCGCGGTGCCGTTATCGTAAGCGAAAGAGGCGCCACCCATACCCCCCGCAATGGGGCCATAGGCCTCGAGGTTCATCCCGTTGGTCGCCCAGGCAGATAAAGGGGCAGCTAACGCCAGGGCTACCGCCAAATGAACACCATTCTTTCTCATCGATTGCATATTTCCTCCCACCATCGAAAAATAAGCTACAGTATTGCCCCGGCATGTGTGCTAGGGCGTCCCTCATACTGTCCAGTGCGCCATTTATTTGTCAACACGACACGAAACGAAATATTGAATCTTGGGATAAAAAAACAATAAGTTAGATTATTCTTATATTTGTATACTCTAACCAACTCACTCATTGCCGAAACAGCCAATATCCGTCGATGGATGCAAGCCCGGCGGCTAGGGTTGAAACAACCAGCAGGCACGAGATCGATCTGATCAGCGATAACCTAACGCTGCCATTCACAAACAATAACAAGGAGTTAGTATGTCACTGTCAAAACCTTACGTCCTTTTCATCGGGGCTATCGGCCTCACTCCCGGGCTGACGACCGCCGCCGGATTTGCCCTCATCGAGCAGAGTGCCAGCAGCCTCGGCACGGCCTATGCCGGTGCCGCGGCCAGCGCACAGGATGCCAGCAGCCTCTATTTCAACCCCGCCGGCATGACATATCTGCAAGGCCGACAAACCTCTGTTGCCTTGAATTTCATCAAACCATCTGCAAAATTCCACGACGATGGCTCGACGGCCAGCGGTGGGGAGGGTGGTGAAGGCGCCGAATCCGGTATCGTGCCCAATTTCTATTATGTGATGGACATCAACCAAGACGTACGCTTTGGTCTCGGCATCAACGTCCCCTTTGGTCTCGCCACGGAGTACGACAAGGACTGGAAGGGACGTTACCAGGCAGTGAAATCGGAAGCGGAGACCATCAACATCAATCCGGCCATGGCCTTCGAGATCAATCCGCAGTGGTCGTTTGGCATGGGCGCCAACCTTCAGTACTTCAAGGCCACACTGACCAATGCGGTGGATTTGAGCAGTATCTGCCAGGCCCTGGAAGGCGGCGCATCCCTACCGGCCGGCACCTGTGCCGGCGCCGGACTGAACACGCCACGGAACAGCGCCAGCGATGGCTTCAGCGATCTCTCCGGAAGCAGTTGGGGCATCGGTTACAACCTGGGTTTGCTGTATGCGCCGGCGGAGGGCACACGCATCGGCCTGTCATACCGCTCGGAGGTCCGTCATACCCTGGATGGCAAGGCCGACTTCACACTGCCCAGCGCCGCTGCCGCTATCACCCCTCTCGCCATGGCCTTTGCCGACTCATCGGCCTACGCCACCATCAACCTGCCGGACACCCTGTCCCTGAGCCTCAGCCATCGGCTCAATGATGCCTGGACCCTGCTCGCCGACTACACGCGAACCGGCTGGTCGAGCTATGACCGACTCGTAGTGGACTTCGAGAACCCCAATAAATCTTCGAGCACGGAAGAGAACAACTGGGACGATTCCGATCGCTATTCACTCGGCGTCGCCTTCGCGCCCGCAGGGCAATGGACCTATCGTGCCGGTGCGGCCTACGAACAGACCCCCGTGCCCAGCGCCGAGATGCGTAGCGCACGAATTCCCGACAACAACCGTACCTGGCTCGCCATCGGCCTGGGTTACCGCTCCACCGGCAGCCTGAGCGTGGATGTGGGCTATGCCCACCTCATGGTGGACGACGCCGACATCGACCGTACTGGCGCCACGGGTGATGTACTCAAGGGCACCTTCGACA
>JANTGX010000074.1 GCA_024762755.1 Gammaproteobacteria bacterium | reverse complement strand
TACGCCGAGGCCATCTGCGACCTGCTGCTGGAAACCACCCACGAGCGCGCCGCGCAGGGCCGCCGCCGGCCGACCCTGGTGCTGGAGACCGGCCGCGCCATGGTCGACGACGCCGAGCTGCTGGTGAGCTCGGTGGTGGCCAACAAACGCCTGCCGGATGGCCGTGCCGGGGTGGTGATGGACGCCGGAGTCAATCTGCTGTTCACCGCCTTCTGGTACAACCACGACGTCACCCCCACCCGGCCCCTCAGTGGCCGGCCGCAGGAGAGCGTGCTGTACGGCCCGCTGTGCATGAACATCGACGTGCTGCGCCACAGCCTCATGCTACCGCCGCTCAACGTCGGCGACGCCCTGGTGTTCAGCCCAGTGGGCGCCTACAACAACACCCAGTGGATGCAGTTCATCGAATACCGCCCCAACGTGGTGATGGTGGCCGAGGACGGCAGTGTGTCCGTGGTGCGCGCGGCGGAGGACCTGACCGTGATGACGGCCCAGGAGCGGCTGCCCGCGCATCTCGAGCAGGCCTACCCCCAGGGGCTGCCGGACAACCTGTTCGCCAAATCCCGACCCTGACCGGCCATGCTCGAGCACGGTCTCAAGCGGCTGGCGGAGATCCCGCGCGCCTATGCGGCCATCCTCTTCGTCGATCACCTGTGGGTCGGCCTGGTGTTCATCGCCGCCACCCTGATCTATCCCAACATCGGTCTGGCCGGATTGATCGGCGCCCTGGCCGGCCTGCTCACCGCCCGCCTGTTCCACTTTCCCGAGGTCAGCGGCGGGCTGCAGATCTACAACAGCGCCCTGGTCGGGCTGTCCCTCGGCGCCTTCTACGAACTGAGCGGCTATCTGGTGCTGCTCATCGTCCTCGGCGCGGTGCTGGCGGTGCTCGTCACGGTGGCGGTGGCCGACGGCCTGTGGCGCATGGACCGCCTGCCGGCGCTGAGCATCCCCTTCATCCTCATGGTGCTGTTCACCACCCCGGCGGCGCGGCGCTACACCTCGCTGAGCGACTTCATGGGTCTCGCCGACCCGCACCAGGCGTTGAGTTTCCCCTGGCTGGATGGCTTCTTCAGTGCCCTCGGCTCAACCCTGTTCGCCCCCCAGCCGTTGGCCGGACTCCTGATCTTCGCCGGCCTCTTCTGGCGCTCGCGCTACCTCGCCCTGCTGGCCCTGCTCGGCTACGCCTTCGGCTATGCGGCCTTCGAACTGATGACGGAGAACCCGCCGCCAGGGCTGGTAGTCTGGACCGGCTTCAACTTCTCCCTCACCGCCATGGCCATCGCCGGCATCTACACCGTGCCCAGCCTGGCCGGGCTCGGCGTAGCCCTGCTGGCGGTGGCCATCAGCGTGCTGCTGGTGCTGGCGACGCAGGACTTCCTGCTCATCGACGGCCTGCCCATCATGGCCATCCCCTTCGTCGTCACTACCCTGGCCATCCTCAGCGCACTGCAGAAACGCGTCGGCCTGGCCCGACCCTGGCTGGCCCCCGAACCCGGCCTGCCAGAGGTCAACTACGAACGCGCGCGCCTGGCCCAGGTACGCAACGGCGAGTTCAACAGTGTGCCCCTGCTACCCCCCTTCTACGGTGCCTGGGAGGTCTACCAGGGCTTCGACGGCGCCCACACCCACCGAGGTCCTTGGCGCCATGCCCTGGATTTCTATCTGCGCGACAACGGCCAAAGCTATCGTAACGACGGCAGCCGCCTGGAGGACTACCTGTGCTTCGGCCTGCCGGTGAACTCGCCCGCCCACGGCCAGGTGGTACGCGCCTTCGCCAGCCTACCCGACAACCCGCCGGGCGAAGTGGACGTGAAGAACAACTGGGGCAACTTCATTCTCATCCGCCTCGACAATGGCCTGCACGTGCTGCTCGCCCACCTGCGCCAGGACAGCCTGAAGGTGGCCGAGGGAGACCGTGTCACCCCCGGTATGACCCTGGCCGCCTGCGGCAACTCCGGTCGCTCACCGCAGCCCCACCTGCATCTCCAGGTACAGCGCGAGGCCACCCTCGGCAGCCCCACCCAGCCCTTCCATCTCACCAGCGTGCTGCTCCTGCACGAGGCACAGTCGGTCTGGGAATTCAGCCTGGTGGCGCGTCCCAAGGAGGGGGAGCAGGTGCAGCTCGCCGAGCAGGACGAGCGCCTCGCCCGTCAATTGCATCTGCCGGTGGGGCGCACCCTGCGCTATCGCCTGAGCACTGCCCCGGCCGGCGGAACGGAAGCGACCTCGACGTCCGCGGCAGTGGACGCCGACACGGACATCGAGTTGCGGGTCGAGCTGACCCTGCTGGGTCAGTTCCGCCTGCGCAGCGACAGTGGTGCCAGCGCCGCCTTCGCCGAACTCAACGGGGTGCTGGCCTTCTACGACCGCCAGGGGCCGCGTGACCGCCTGCTCGATCTGTGGCTGCTGGCCAACGGCCTCACCCCGCTGGCCGACCAGGCACACCGCTGGCACGATGCCCCGGCCGCCAGCCTGCTGCCCCTCGGCCCGCTGCAACGCGCTTGGTTGTGGCTGTGGCGCCCCTTGGGCTGCGGCCTGCAGACCGACTACCGGCGTGCTTGGGACGAGGCAGCCGGTATCTGGTGTCAACAGGGCGAGCACCACCTCCGCGTGGGTACCCTGGCCCTCGAGGCACACACCGAATCGCGCTTCGACCCTGCCCTCGGCTGCACGCAGATGACGCTCACCACCGACGGCCGGCGCTGGCACGCCGAGCTGCTGGACACCGGCCTGAGCGGCGACCGCGGCATACCGGGCTGGCATCTCGCCCCAAGCAGCGCCCCCGAAACGGCAACCGACCCCGCACGAGGCAAACACCCATGAAAGCGAAAAAGATACTGCGACAATACGCCTGCGCCGTCGTCGGGCTGGCCCTGGCGTCCCCCGCGCTGGCCGGCGACTGGTACTGGGGCAGCGCCCTGCAGGGCCTGACAAAGCACTACAGTGGCTCCGAGCAACTCGACAGCCTGAGCGGTGTCGGTCTGTCGCTGACGGCCGACTACCTGGAGCGCGGCGGTATCGCCGCGGGTTACAACTACAACGAAAAGCGCTATCTGTCCGGCCTGCTCAACGCCCCCCAGTCGGTGCGCGAACACGTGGTCTTCGGCGACCTGCACATCAACGTCTACCCGGATCCGCTGCCCGGCCCCCTCACCCTGCGCCTGGACGGCTACGCCGGACAGGACGAGATCCGTAGCCGCATCACCACCACCCTGCCCGGACCCATGGGCGGCAGCGGGACGCGCATCGACAGCCATTACGACGACTTCTGGGCCCTGCACCCCGTGGTCTCCTTCCTCAACTACGCCAAGACCCTCTACCTCGACCTGGGCTACGCCTTCTCCCACTATGCGAACGACGACGGCGTCACCGACGATCTCGACGTGCGGCAATGGACACCGACCCTGGGCCTGGGCTTCAATCAGGCCTATGACTGGGTCCAGCTGCGCGCCTATGTCATCGACCTCTCGCGCAGCAACCGCATCGGCGACAAACGAAGCACCCGGGCCCTGGAGGCCAAGTGGTTCCACTGGTTCGGCATCGACCCCCCGCTGGGCCTGCATAGCGTCTTCCTCAGCCTGCTCGGTGGTGAACGCCTGTACGCCGTGGACGGCGATGCCCATGCCCTATACAACATCGCCGACCTGCAGACCGGTGCCGCCGCCCTGGGTGCCGAATGGACCCTGGGCCGTGACAGCCAGCTGCTCCTCGTGGGCGGCTACGACCGGGCCGAGACCCTCACCAGCAACGACACCTACCACGGCAGCTACCTGTTCGCGCAGCTGTCCCACCATTGGTGACAAGGAGAAACCCCATGCGAAAAAGCCTCTTCCGTCTGTTCATCCTCGGCGCAGGCCTGCTCATCACCAGCAGTGCCTGGGCGGCCAGCCCTTGGGCCGAGAGCTACCGTCTGGAGGCCCTGGCCCAGTATCAGCCAGCCATCGATGTCCTCGAGCCCCTCATCCGCCAGGAACCACGCAACGACTTCGCCATGCTGCGCCGCGGCTGGCTGCACTACCTTAAGGGCGAATACAACCAGGCCATCAAGGACTACCAGACGGCCCTCGAGATCAATCCCAAGTCGTTAGACGCCCGCCTCGGCCTGACACTGCCCTTGCTCGCCCAACAGCGCTGGCGCGAGGCCACGGCGCACGCCGACCGAGTGCTGCAGACGGCGCCGTGGAACTACTACGCCCACCTGCGCAAGATGGTCGCCGAGGAAGGAGAGAAACAGTGGCAGGCCCTGGCCAAGCACGCCGCGGCAGTGGCCGAGCGCTACCCCAGCGATGCCAACGCGTTGGTCTATCTGGCCCGCGCCAATCTCTGGCTGGGCCACAAGGATGCCGCAGGCAAGGCCTATCGCAAGGTGCTCGAGCGCATCCCAGACCACGTGGAGGCGCTGCAGTTTCTGGCCAGTGGAGGCTAGTACCTCGGCGTCTTTCGCAAGACCTGCGGCCGCAAGCTATTGCATGATGCATGGTTTGACGTGACCGCAATGTGAGAACCGAAAGGCGATGCCTTGTGCCCTTGTCGGCCGCCGAACTCGACGCTTTGCAACCGCCGCTCAGTCGAGGCGCCGACTGAAATGGAGCCCCGCGGTGGTCATACCCTCGCGCTCATAGAAGCGGTGGGCCGCCTTGCGCTGCATGCCCGAATCCAGATGCAGCTGGCCACAGGCCTGTGCACGGGCGTAGGCCTGCAGCCAGGCGAGCAGGGCCGCGCCCGCCCCGCGTGAACGCCAGGCCTGGTCGGTGACCAGGTCGTCGACGTAGAGGAAGCGGCCCCAGGCGAGATTCTCGGCGAGGCGGAAGCCTGCCACCGCGCGCACCTCTCCGGCCTCCTGCAGGCCGGCCAGGCGGTAGCCCCCGGCCTGCAGGACACGGATGCGGGCAACGAAACCCTCACCGGCCACCTGCGGCCGCAGTTGCGCCAGTACCGGCTGGCAGCGGGCGATCTGGGCGTCGTCCTCGGCGATGGCGATCTCCATGTGACTCCTCCTGGGGCCGAGTGCGGCCCGGCGGGTTGAAGCTAGCTGCCTCGGTGCCGAACTGACACCGACGATCCGAGGCAAGTGTAATATTGCCGCCCACCGACCCTCCACAGGGGGGCCACCTGTGACATCTGCGGTGGCGGATGCGCGAGGACCAAGACATCATGCTCAACGAGATCACCATCGGCGGCCTGGACTTCCTCGCCGCCCTGTTCATCTTCCTGCTCGGCCTGGTGGCGTTGGCGGTGGCGGTGGTATTCGTCATCGACATCACACAGACGCGCGATGCCATCCGCCACAATTACCCGGTCATCGGTCGCTTCCGCGGCCTGTTCAGCACCCTGGGGGAATTCTTCCGCCAGTACTTCTTCGCCATGGATCGGGAGGAGATGCCCTTCAACCGCGCCGAGCGCGAGTGGGTCTACAAGTCCGCCGCCGGCAAGGACAACACCCTGGCCTTCGGCTCGACCAAGAACATCGGCGTCACCGGCACCCCCTTGTTCGTCAACTGTCCCTTTCCCACCCTGGACGAGGACGCCACCAACGCGCCGCCGCTGTGCATCGGCGCCGGCTGCCGTGAACCCTATCAGGCCGGTTCCCTGATCAATATCTCCGGCATGAGCTTCGGCGCCCTCTCCGCACCGGCGGTGCGCGCCCTGTCCCGCGGTGCCAAGCTGGCCGGTTGCTGGCTGAATACGGGCGAGGGCGGGCTGAGCAGCTATCACCTGGAGGGCGGCTGCGACGTGGTGTTCCAGATCGGCACGGCCAAATACGGCGTGCGCCGCGACGACGGCGGCCTGGACGACGGGCGCCTGCGCGCCATCGCCGACCTGCCGGCGGTGAAGATGTTCGAGATCAAGCTGAGCCAGGGGGCAAAGCCCGGCAAGGGCGGCATCCTGCCGGCGGTGAAGGTGACGCCGGAGATCGCCCATATTCGCGGCATCCCGCCGGGACAGGCCTCCATCTCGCCCAACCGCCACCCGGAGATCGGCAACGTGGCGGAGCTGCTGGACTTCGTTGCCCATGTGCGCGAGGTGACCGGCAAGCCCACCGGTTTCAAGACCGTGCTCAGCACCTATGGCTGGGTGGAGCAGCTGTGCGAGGAGATCCAGCGCCGCGGCGTCGACAGCGCGCCGGACTTCATCACCATCGACAGCGCCGATGGCGGCTCCGGGGCGGCACCCATGCCGCTGATGGACGACGTGGGCCTGCCGGTGCGCGAGACCCTGCCGGTGGTGGTGGACATCCTTACTCGCTACGGTCTGCGTGGGCGCGTGCGGGTGATCGCCTCGGGCAAGCTGATCACGCCCGCGGAGGTGGCCTGGGCCCTGTGCGCGGGGGCCGACTTCGTCGCCTCGGCGCGCGGCTTCATGTTCGCCCTCGGTTGCATCCAGGCCATGAAGTGCAACCGCAACACCTGCCCCACCGGCATCACCACCCACAATCGTCACCTGCAACAGGGGCTCAACCCGGTGGAGAAGGCCATACGCGTGCAGAAATACGCGGCCAAGATCCATTATGGCGTCGGCCTCATCGCCCATGCCTGTGGCGTGGCCCACCCGCGCGCCCTGCTGCGCCGCCACTGCCGCGTGGTTCAGCCCGATGGCCGCACCCAGTCCCTCGATACGCTCTACCCGCCGGTGGAACCGATGGCGGCCTATCGCGGGCAGACGGGCGACCAAGACGCGCCGTGATGCGGGTGACAACCGATTGCATGGGGGCGCGGCCGCGAGAGGCATCCGCCGCCTGCCCGGCACGGCCTCAGAGGCTGGCGCGCAGCTCGGCGATCACCGGCGCGGTCTGCGGCCGCACGCCGCGCCAGATGTAGAAGGACTCGGCGGCCTGCTCCACCAGCATGCCCAGACCGTCGAGGGCGCGGGCGGCGCCGTGGGCCTCGGCCCAGCGCACGAAGGGGGTGGGCTCGGCGCCGTACATCATGTCGTAGCACCAGGCGCCCTCGGCGAGCAGGTCGTCGGGCAGGGGCGGCACCTCACCCTGCAGGCTGGCGGCGCTGGCATTGATCAGCAGATCGAAACGACGACCGGCGAGGTCCTCGAAGCCGCCACCGCTGAGGCTGCCCAGGTCGGCGAAGTCGGCGGCCAGTTCGACGGCACGGCCGGGGGTGCGGTTGGCGATGAACAGGTCGGACGGTGCCTGTGCCAGCAGGGGCTCGAGCACACCGCGCGCGGCGCCGCCGGCACCCATGAGCAGCACACGTCGGCCTTGGATCTCACCGCCGTGGTTGTCACGGATGTCGCGCACCAGGCCGATGCCGTCCGTGTTGCGCCCCACCAGCCTGCCCTGCGTGTCCTGCAACAGGGTGTTCACGGCGCCGGCGCGCTCGGCCTCGGCACCACGCACCTCGGCCAGGGCCCAGGCCTCCTGCTTGAAGGGCACGGTGACGTTGAGCCCCTTGCCGCCAGCGGCGAAGAAGTTGCCCACCGCCTGGGCAAAGCCGCCCCGGTCCACCTGGATGGCGGTATAGACCAGACGCTGACCGGTCTGGCGGGCAAAGGCGGTGTGGATCTGCGGTGACTTGGAGTGGTCGATGGGGTTGCCCATCACCGCGTAGGCGTCGGGCGGGGCGTCGAAGTCGAACAGGTCGCTCACGTCTCTTTCAACCACTGCGCCACGCGCTTGGCAAAGTAGGTGAGGATGCCGTCGGCGCCGGCACGCTTGAAGCAGAGCAGGGATTCCATAATCACCGCCCGCTCGTTGAGCCAGCCGTTCTGCGCCGCGGCCATGAGCATGGCGTACTCGCCGCTCACCTGATAGGCATAGGTGGGCACGCCGAACTGGTCCTTCACCCGACGGACGATGTCCAGATAGGGCAGACCGGGCTTGACCATCACCATGTCGGCGCCTTCCTTCAGGTCCAGCGCCACCTCTTTCAGCGCCTCGTCGGAATTTCCCGGATCCATCTGGTAGGT
Organism: Gammaproteobacteria bacterium; assembly: GCA_024762755.1. Classification (GTDB taxonomy): domain Bacteria; phylum Pseudomonadota; class Gammaproteobacteria; order SZUA-152; family SZUA-152; genus JANTGX01. The sequence goes on along the minus strand of JANTGX010000074.1, from coordinate 1,324 downwards.
GGACTTGTCGCCGCTGCCCAGATTGGCGGAGGAACCGACGGCGTCACGGAAGGGACCGTAGAAGCTGGAGGCATATTTGGCCGAGTAGGCGAGGATGCGGGTGTGGATGAAACCGGCGGCCTCGAGGGCCTCGCGGATGGCCTGGATGCGCCCGTCCATCATGTCCGAGGGGGCCACCACGTCGGCGCCGGCAGAGGCGTGAGAGAGGGCCTGCTTGACCAGCACCGCCACCGTCTCGTCATTGAGCACATAGCCGTTGTCGTCGATGAGGCCGTCTTGACCGTGGGTGGTGAAGGGGTCGAGGGCCACATCGGTGATCACCCCCAGGTTGGGCTGTGCCGCCTTCAGCGCCCGCACGGCGCGCTGGGCGAGGCCCTCCGGGTTGTAGGCCTCGCGGGCATCTTCGGTCTTCACGTCTGCCGGGGTAACGGGAAATAGGGCAACGGCCGGCACGCCCAGGGCCACCAGCTCGTCGGCCTCCTGCAACAGGAGGTCGATGCTCAGCCGCTCGACGCCCGGCATGGAGGGGACCGCCTCACGCTGGCCCTCGCCCTCGAGGACGAAGACGGGATAGATGAGATCATCCACAGCGAGGTGAGACTCGCGCATCAAACGGCGGCTGAAATCGTCGCGGCGCATGCGGCGCATGCGCACGGCGGAGAAATGGCCGTGGCCGGTATCGAGCTTTGACACTGTGTATGACTCCTGATGATGGGTAACCGATGGACCGGGAGATGTGATGGGTAACCGATGGCGCCTTGTGGGAAGCAGCATGCCGATCCGGCCTCAGGCGGTGATTGTAAGACTGCCCCCTTGGCCGGACAAGCAGGCGATCGGCCTCAACGGCCCTTGCGAACGGCCTTCTTGGTCGCAGCCTTCTTGGTAGCAGCCTTCTTGGTAGCAGCCTTCTTGGTCGCAGCCTTCTTGGTCGCAGCCTTCTTGGTCGCAGCCTTCTTGGTCGCAGCCTTCTTGGTCGCAGCCTTCTTGGTCACTGCCTTCTTGGTCACTGCCTTCTTGGTCACTGCCTTCTTGGTCGCTGCCTTCTTGGTCGCTGCCTTCTTGGTCGCTGCCTTCTTGGTCGCTGCCTTCTTGGTCGTGGCCTTCTTGGTGGCGGCCTTCTTGGTGGCGGCCTTCTTGGTGGCTGCCTTCTTGGTCGTGGCCTTCTTGGTGGCGGCCTTCTTGGTGGCGGCCTTCTTGGTGGCGGCCTTCTTGGTGGCGGCCTTCTTGGTCACTGCCTTCTTGGTCACTGCCTTCTTGGTCACTGCCTTCTTGGTGGCGGCCTTCTTGGTGGCGGCCTTCTTGGTCGTGGCCTTCTTGGTCGTGG
>JANTGX010000073.1 GCA_024762755.1 Gammaproteobacteria bacterium | reverse complement strand
CGGCCACGTCGTCTAGCAGGCAGAGCAGCTCGGCCATCAGCTGACTGTGTCGCTGAAAGCTCTGCGCCGCGTCGAGCCGCTCCAGATCCTGGCGCAGGGCCGTCCAACCCAGCAGCAGGCGCCGGGCACGCTCGGCGAGCAGCCGGCAGGGGTTGGTCTCGGCCAGCTCGGTGAGGATCCCGCTGTGTTCTTCGATGCGTCCCTGCAGGGCCTGCAGCTTGCCACCGAAGCTGGCGTCGCCCTGCAGATAGGCACCGGCCATGCCGCGGTGCTGGGGGATCTCCTCCAGCAACCGACGCAGGCGGGTGATCTGCGCCAGACCCAGCAGCTGCCGGCGGGTCTGCCGGTCGCGCTGGCCGGGCAGGTGCTGGAGCAGATAGCCGGTGCAGCCCAGGCCGCCGGCGGAGACTACCAGCAACGGCATCATGCGCGATCCTCCCCGGCCAGCACCTGTCGCATCTGTCCGGCCAACTGACCCAGGTAGTGGGTGGTGGCGGTGACCATGGCGATGTTCTCGTCTTCCTGTTCGGCGGTCTGGCGAATGCCGTCGATGTGGCGGGCGATCTCTTCGCTGACGCTGCCCTGCTGGCTGATGGCGTCGCTGATGCGGGTGATGTGCTCCACCGTCTGCAGGGCGCCCTGGCGGATCTCCGTCAGGGCCTCGCCGGCCCGCTGCGAGAGCTCGACGCCACGTCCCACCTGGCCGTTTACCGTGTTCATGCCCTGCACCGTATCGCGGATATCGCGTTGGATGCGCTCGATCTGCGTGGCCACCTCGGCGGCCGCATCATGGGTGCGCGCGGCCAGGGTGCGGACCTCGTCGGCGACCACGGCGAAGCCACGCCCCTGTTCGCCGGCGCGCGCCGCCTCGATGGCGGCGTTGAGTGCCAGCAGGTTGGTTTGTTCGGAGATGGATTCGATGACGTTGATGATCGAGCCGATCTGCTGGGAGCGTTCACCCAGGGCCGCGATCTGCGTCGCCGAGGCCTCCACCGCCTCGGCCACGGTGCGGATCTCCTCTACCGCCTCCTTCACCACCCCCTCGCCATCGGCGGCCTGGTGGCTGGCCTGCTCCGAGGTCGTCCGTGTCTCCTGGGCCTGCACGTCGATGTCGCGCACGCTGGCGGCCATCTCCTCGATGGCGGCGGCAATGGCGCTCACCGCTTGGCTCTGCTGCCGGGCACCCTCGGCGCTCGCCTCGGCCCGCGCGCTCTGCTCCTGTGCCGCATCGTGCACCTCGTCGGCGGCATTGCGGGCGCGCTCCAGGACGCGGCGGTGCTCCTTGTCGTGCTGCGCCAGATAGCGCAGCAGGGGGGCGTACTCGTGGTCGTGGGTGGGGCAGCGTGGCAGCTCGCCCTGCAGTATCTGGCCACCCAGCTGGCGGTTGGCCAGATAGAGTCCCAGCAGCAGATACAGGTTGACCGCCGCCAGGGCGCCGAGCAGGGGCAGGCCCTGCGGTGCGACGAGCAGGGCGGCGGGCAGACTCCCGGTGAGGCCGATCAGCGCCAGCCGGCGGCCCAGGGAGAGACGCGCCATGAGCCAGATCGCCGGCGCGGCGAAGGCCTGTAGCAAGGGGGGTGTGTGGAGACGGGCGGTATTCTTCATAAGGCTGTTTTTGTGACCGGTCTTTGGGGTTCGAAGGGGGCGACGAGGCCGGGCTGGGTTTCGAGCGGCCGCACGCCTGGGGTTTATGGACTGGATTTCATGGATTCACCGGCGCTCCCTCGCCTCGTCGCGGCCCATGGCCAGGGCGGCGTCCCGCAGCTGCGTCAGGTCGTCCTGCAGCGCGTCACCGAGGTCGACCAGCTGTTGCAGGGTGTCGGCGTCGCCGGGCGTTTGCTCGGTAGGCGTGGTGGCGAGGGCCGCCAGGGTGTCACCGAGCTGGTCGACACGGCTCATGTGGCCGACCAGCTCGGCATAGGAGATCACCACGTTTTCGATCAGCTCGTCGGCGCGGCCGGCCAGTTCGACGCTGTTCTGGATCACCTGCTGGGCCTTCGCCACATGACCGGTGAGCTGCTCGATGATGCGCGCGATCTCGTCGGTGGAGCTCTGGGTCTTGCTCGCCAGGGTGCGCACCTCGTCGGCCACCACGGCAAAGCCCCGCCCCTGGTCGCCGGCACGCGCGGCCTCGATGGCGGCATTCAGGGCCAGCAGGTTGGTCTGCTCGGCGACGCCGCGGATGACACTGACGATGCCGCCGATGGCCTCGCTGTCGTGCCCCAAGGTGCCGATGATGTGGCCGGTATCATCGACCGCCTCGGCCAGGGCGGTGACCCCGCTCATGGCCTCGGTCATCACCAACTTGCCGCTGTTGCCCTCGCTCTCCGATTGGCCGGCCAGGGCGAGCAGCTCCTGCGCCGTGCTCTGCACGGTGGTCAGCAGCGAGGGCAGATCCTGCAGGCCATCCTGGGTCGTGCGGCCCAAGGCCTGGATGCGCTGGGCGTGATCGAGTGCCGCCTCGGCGTGGGTGACGAGGGCTTCGGCCGCGTGGTCCCGCTGTCCATCCAGCGCGTCCGCACGCCGCTCGCTGGCCCGCCACTCGCGCAGGGCCCTGTCGAGCTGGCCGAGGAAGGCCGACAGGGCCGGCTCGTCGGCCACGGGTCTCTCTGCCTGGGCATCTCCGCGCAGGGCCGCGCCGGCCCGCGACAGTTGGGCCTCGTAGCGGCGCAGTCGCCAGCGACCGCCGAGCCAGGCCACGGCGGTGGGCAGGAGCAGGGCCGCCAGCTGCAGGGCCACACCGTCTTGCGGCGCGCTGAGCAGCAGGCCCGCGGCCAGGGCGACGGCGATCAGCAGGACCAGCTCGGGCAGCCAGCGGCGCAGGCCGGGTGTCGGTGTCGCCGGGGACGTGGTGGTCTCGGGCAGGGCGTCGGTCGTGCTGTCGTTGGCTGGCGGAGGGCTCATGGTCGGTCACTTCCTGCGGGTCTTTTCGTGCCGAGGCCCGCAGGCACGTCGGCAGGTCGATGGGAAACGGATGGCCGCTGGGCGCATCGGGAAAACCAGTAGGCTCTGCCAGGGATTAGCGGCGGTCGGGCGCGGGGCTTGAGCTTGGCCACTGCGCTACAATGGCGCAAATCTCCGCGGAGTCCGTCCTTGTCTTTCATCCTCGCCCGCCTGTTCAGCGCCCTGCTGGTGGTCTTCGGTGTGCTGTGTCTGGTGTTCTTTCTCATCCATTGGGTGCCGGGCGATCCGGTGGAGGTGATGCTGGGCGAATCGGCGCGCGCCGCCGACCGCGAGGCCCTGCGTCAGGCCCTGGGGCTGGACCGGCCGCTGGGGGTGCAGTTCCTGCACTATCTCGACGGCCTGCTGCACCTCGATCTGGGCACCTCGCTGCACTCACAGCGGCCCATCGGCGAGATCCTGCTGGAGCGCCTGCCGGCCACCGCCGAGCTGTCTGTCGCCGCCCTGCTGGTGGCGGTGGCCATCGCCTTCCCCCTCGGGGTGCTCTCGGCGGTGCACAAGGACAGCGTGTGGGACCACCTCGCCATGGGCGTCTCCCTGGGCGGCGTGGCGGTGCCCAACTTCCTCCTCGGTCCGCTCCTGATCCTGTTCTTCTCCCTCTGGCTGGGCTGGTTCCCGGTGAGTGGCCGCGACGGCCTGGCCTCCCTGGTGCTGCCGGCGCTGACCCTGGGCACCGCCCTGGCGGCCATCCTCTCGCGCATGCTGCGCGCCTCCCTGCTGGAGGTACTCGGCGAGGACTACATCCGCACCGCGCGGGCCAAGGGCCTGGCGCCGCGCGTGGTGATCTGGAAGCACGCCCTGCGCAACGCCCTGTTGCCGGTGATCACCCTGCTCGGTCTGCAACTCGGCGCCCTGCTGGCCGGCGCCGTGATCACCGAGGTGGTGTTCGCCTGGCCCGGTGTCGGCCAGTTGGTGATCGAGGCCATCCAGCGCCGTGACTACCCCCTGGTGCAGGCCAGCGTCCTGCTCATCAGCCTGATCTACGTGGTGGTGAACACCCTCACCGACGTGGCCTACGCCCTGGCCGATCCGCGCCTGCGGGTGGGGGGTGGCCGTTGATGGCGCGCCTGCTGGGGTTGTGGCTGCCGCTGGCGGTGGTCGCCCTGTGGGCCCTGGCCGCCCTGCTCGGGCCCTGGCTGCCGCTGTCGCCCGACACCATCCACCTGCCTCGCATCCTGCAGCCCCCCGGGGCGGGATCCCTGCTCGGCTACGACGACCTCGGCCGCTCTCTCGCCGCGCGGGTGGTCAGCGGCGCGCAGACCTCCTTCCTCGTCGCGCTCTGGGTGGTGGCCATCTCCGCCAGCCTCGGCACCGCCCTCGGCGCCACCAGCGCCTACCTCGGTGGCGCGTGGGACCAGGTCATCGTGCGCATCATCGACATCTTCCTCGCCTTCCCCGGCATCCTCCTGGCCATCGCCCTGGCCGGCATCCTCGGCCCCGGCATCGACAATGTCGTGCTGGCCCTCTCCGTGGTCGGCTGGGTGGGCTTCGCCCGCCTGGCCCGCGCCCAGGTGCTCAGCCTCAAGCAGCGCGAACACGTGCAGGCCGCACGTGTCCTCGGTGCCGGCCCGTTGCGCATCCTCTATCGCCATCTGCTGCCCCTGATCCTCGCCCCGCTCATCGTCGAGGCCAGCTTCGGCGTCGCCGGCGTGGTCATCGCCGAGGCCGGCCTCTCCTTCCTCGGCCTCGGTGTGCAGCCACCGGCGGCATCCTGGGGCAGCATGATCCGCGACGGCGCACGCTATCTGCTGGTGGCGCCGCACATGGTGATGGTGCCCGGCGTGGCCCTGGCCCTGGTGGTGCTGGCGGTGAACCTGCTGGGCGACCGCCTGCGCGACCGGCTGGACGTACGCCGCTGGCGCGCATGAGCCGCCGGGTGCTTTTCGCTGCGTTTGCCCGGATACTGCAAGGGGTACTGTAAACAGTCCCGCAAAACCACACAGGTGACCCATGGCCAAGAGCAAGAAACTGAAGCACGAGACGGAGCTGGCGAAAGCGGCGGTCGGCGCCGGCGTGAAATATGCCGAGGAGCGTGGCGCGGCGGTCTTCGAGCCGACGGATTCGGTGAGCGAGAAGGTGCTCTATCTCTATCGTCTGCTGGTGCACGACAAACTCATCCAGCCCCTGCCCGAGGATCAGGTGACGCAGAAGTCCATGCGCCACAAGCTGGCCCTCTGGTATGCCAAGCAATTGCCGGCCGACCATCCCTTGTTGGGGGATTGAAGGGCCGTTGAACCCGCCGTAGACGGCGCGCTCAATCCAGCTTGCAGGTCTCGCTCTGTGGCGCGAGGGATTGGCCGAGGTGCTGTTCGATGCAGGCGCGCAGGGCGCCGGGCTGCCAGTCCCGGCCGCTGTCGAGGTGGATCACCGCGTCGGCCTCGTCGGCGGCCAGGGGCTCCTGGTGGGCGAGCTGGTTCTCCAGCACTGCCAGGTTGGCCTCGGAGGCGTCGCATCCGGCCTGTTCGCGGCGGCTGATGCGCTGGCGCATCAACGCGGGGTCGGCGGCGCAGTGGAGGATGCGGAAGGGGACGCCGAGTCCTTCGGCCAAGTGCCTGAAGCGGTCGCGTTCGGCGCGGCGCAGGAAGGTGGCGTCGACGATGACGGGGAAGCCGGCCTGCAACAGGTCGCCCGCCAGTTCGGCCAGGCGCTGGTAGGTGCGTCGGCTCATGGCCGGGGTATAGAGGCCGGCGCCGACCTCGGCCTTGCTGCGCGCCAGGGGTTCGAGACCGGCGAGGCGTTTGCGCTCCACGTCCGAACGCACGCGGATGGCATCGCTGACGGTGAGCAGGCGCTCGCCCAGCCAGGTCTTGCCGCTGCCCGAGAGGCCGTGGGTGATGAGCAGGACGGGCCGGCCCGGGCGGGTGTAGCAGCGGGCCAGGCGCAGATAGTTGGCCAGCTCGGCGTCCGTCTCGTCGCGCAGCCCGGGCGCCTGTGCGCCGCGCAGGGCGGCGACCTTGGCCCGCACCATGGCGCGGTAGCATTGGTAGAGACGCAGCACGGCGAGTCCCGCGTAGTCGCCCCCCATTTCCAGATAGACGCTGAGCAGTATCTGGGCCAGGTCGTGGCGGCGATGGTCGTCCAGGTCCATGAGCAGGAAGGCGATCTCGCTCTGGGTGTCGATCCAGCGCAGGCGGTCGTTGAATTCGATGCCATCGAAGGGCGTGACCCGGCCCTGGTAGAGGACGATGTTGCCCAGGTGCAGGTCACCGTGACATTCGCGGATGTGGCCCTCCCGTTTGCGCTGCAGCAGGGTCGCGTGCAGGGCCGCGAGGCGTTGCTCCGTCCAGCGCTGCACGCTGTCCAGTGCCTCGCGTGCCGCCCCTCGGGCGAAGACCTCGGGGGCGAATTCGATCAATTGGTCGAAGTTCTCCTGCATCGGCTGACGCACGGCATCGGGCTCGCCGTAGGGGGTGTCGGGCCCGGCCACGGCGATCTCGGCGTGGAAGCGGGCGAGTACCTCGGCGGTCTCGCGCAGCTGCTCGTCCTGCAGTGCGCCCTTTTCCAGCAGGTGGTCGAAGCGCTGATGGTTGTCGAACTGGCGCATCTGCACGGCGTATTCCAGGGTCTCGCCGGGGCCTTCGATGCGCGGCTGCTCGAGGCTGCCGTTGATGCTCACCACTTGCCGATAGAGCGTCGGGGCGAGGCGCCCGTTGAGGCGCAGCTCCTCCTCGCAGAAGTGCTTGCGCCGGGCCAGGGTGGAGTAGTCGAGAAAGCCGAAGTCCACCGGCTTCTTGATCTTGTAGGCGAACTCGCCGGTGAGCAGCACCCAGGAGATGTGGGTCTCGAAGCACTGGATCTCCGTCACCGGGTGTGGATAGGCCGCCGCCCGCCGCAGGCCGCGGATCAAGGGGGGTTCCTGCGCTTCGCTCATGCCGTCTTCCTCGCCGTCGAGATAGCACCTTTGTAGCGCCCCGGCCGTCCCGTGTCACGTTACAATGGGCTTTTTGCTGGCGCAGGCGGGAGACCATGGCGAAACGCAACAAGGCCAAGACCCGGCGCAGGCCGGCCAAACGGGGCAAGCGCCGCGCCCCGCGGCGTATGGCCTGGCGCTGGCTCGTCGGCGGTGGCCTGCTGCTGTTGCTGGCCCTGGCGGGCTATACCGCCTGGCTCGACCTGCAGGTGCGCAACCAGTTCGAGGGCAAGCGCTGGGCCCTGCCGGCGCAGGTCTATGCCCGCGCCCTGGAGGTCTACCCGGGACAGGCGCTGAGCGCCGGGGACTTCGCCGCCGAGCTGGCGCGACTCGACTACCGCGCCGTCTCCCGCCCCCACCAGCCCGGCACCTTCACCCGCCTGGGGCGCAGCTTCATCGTGGTCACCCGCGATTTCGATTTCTGGGACGGCGCCGAGCCCTCGCGCAGCCTGCGCCTGGAATTCGGCCGCCACGCCCTGCGCGACATCCGCGACGCCAGCAGCGGCGAGCCCCTGGACCTGCTGCGCCTCGACCCGCCGCTGATCGGCCGCATCTATCCCGCCCACCGCGAAGACCGCGTGCTGGTGCGCCTGGAGGAGGTACCGCCGCTGCTCGTCGACAGCCTGCTGACGGTGGAGGACCGCGACTTCTACCGCCACCACGGTATCTCGCCACGTGCCATCGCCCGCGCCCTGTGGGCCAATCTGCGCGCCGGGCACACGGTGCAGGGCGGCAGCACCCTGACCCAGCAGTTGGTGAAGAACTTCTTCCTCAGCAGTGAGCGTACCCTCGGGCGCAAGCTCAACGAGGCCCTCATGGCGCTGCTGCTGGAATGGCACTACGACAAGGACGAGATCCTCGAGGCCTACCTCAACGAGATCTACCTCGGCCAGGATGGCCGCCGCGCCATCCACGGCTTCGGGCTCGCCAGCCGCTTCTATTTCGGTCGCCCGCTGGGGCAGCTGCGGGCGGACCAGATCGCCCTGCTCGTAGCACTGGTGAAGGGGCCTTCGTATTACGACCCGCGACGATTCCCCGAGCGCGCCCGCGAGCGGCGCAACCTGGTCCTGAGGCTATTGGCCGAGCAGGGCACCCTGACGCCCGAGCAGGCCGCGGCGGCCGCCGCGCGGCCCCTCGGCGTCACCCCGCGCGCCGCCAGCGGCGTCACCGAGCGGCCGGCCTACATGGACCTGGTGCGCCGCCAATTGCACCGCGATTACAGCGACGAGGATCTGCGCTCCGAGGGGCTGCGTATCTTCACCAGCCTCGACCCCGCGGTGCAGCAGGCGGCGGAGACGGCCCTCAGCGGCCAGTTGGCGCGTCTGCCGGGCGAGGATCTGCAGGGCGCGGCGATCACCGTGGACGTGGATACTGGCGAGGTGCTGGCCATGGTGGGCGGCCGCGACCCGCGTTTCGCCGGCTTCAATCGCGCCCTCGACGCGCAACGGCCCATCGGCTCCCTGGTCAAGCCGGCCATCTACCTGACCGCCCTGGCCAGCGGCGAGTACACCCTGGCCAGCCTGCTCGACGACAGCCCCCTGAGCCTCGACATGGGCGGCGGCGAGGTCTGGGAACCGCAGAACTTCGATCATCAGAGCCACGGCCAGGTGCCCCTGTTCGAGGCCCTGGCGCAGTCCTACAACCTGGCCAGCGCGCGCCTCGGCCTCGCCCTCGGCCTGCCGGCGGTGCTCGACACCCTGCATGCCCTCGGCATCGAGCGCGAGCTGCCCGCCTATCCCGCGCAGCTGTTGGGCAGCGCCAGCCTCTCGCCCATGGAGGTGGCGCAGATGTATCACACCCTCGCCGCCGGGGGCTTCCGTACGCCGCTGCGTGCTATCCGCGCCGTGCTCACGCCGCAGGGCGAGCCGCTGCAGCGCTATCCTCTGGAGATAGTCTCGGCGGTGGAACCGGTGCCCCTGTTCCTGCTCGACGCGGCCCTGGTGCACACGGTACGCGACGGCACCGGCAAGCTGGCCTATCGCAGCCTGCCCAAGGATCTCACCGTGGCCGGCAAGACCGGCACCACCGACGACCTGCGCGACAGCTGGTTCGCCGGTTTCAGCGGCGACCGCCTGGCGGTGGTCTGGTTGGGACGCGACGACAACCGGCCCGCCGGCCTGACTGGCGCCCAGGGGGCCCTGCGTGTGTGGGCCGACCTGCTGCGCCGCATCGACACCCGCCCCTTCGAACCCCTGCCACCGCTGGGCATCCAGTGGGCCTGGATCGATCCGCGCCGTGGCCTGCGGCTGAGCGAACGCTGCCCGCGCGCCGTACGCCTGCCCTTCGTCGAGGGCACCGCGCCGCGGGATTGGACCCGCTGCAATGAGTGAAGGCCCGTTAGGCAAGCGCGATGAAACCCCCCGTAGATACTCTGTTCCCGCACAAGTCCCCTATGCCTCCCATCTATAAAACAGATCTATCACGCATTCG
>JANTGX010000072.1 GCA_024762755.1 Gammaproteobacteria bacterium | reverse complement strand
ACTACCTCTCCATCCACCGCTACTACCGCGACCGCCTGATGGAGCTCTTCATGCCCGACGTGGACAAGGCGCTGGCCGGTGCCGTCGCCACACGCGCTGCCGCCAGTGCCGACAAGATGCCCATCCACGAGCTGCTGCCTCAGCCCACCGAGCCCGGCAAGCTGCGCACCACCGCGCCCTACCACCTCATCAACACCAACGTGGTCCTGGAATCCTCCGCCATACCGAAATTTCGTGGCCGCGGCGGTGACAACTTCATCCTCTCGCCCTACTACTGCGGCAGCAACGCCACCGGCTGGTGCCAGTCCCACGCCTTCATGGGTGGCCACATGACCCTGCCCACCGCCATGGCCATCTCCGGCGCCGCGGTCAATCCCGGCGCCGGCGTCGGCGGCCAAGGCGTCACCCGTCAGCCACTGCTCTCCATGCTCATGGGGCTGCTCAACATCCGCCTCGGCTACTGGGCACCCAATCCCGACCCCGCACCAGGGGAGTCCAACGCCAACAAGACTGCCTGCCGGAAACGCAGCCTGGCGAATTACATCTTCCCCGGTCTGAGCGAAGTCTTCACCCGCAGCAAACTCAACGAGCAAGCCAACTACGTGCAACTCACCGACGGCGGCCACTTCGAAAATCTCGCCCTGTACGAACTCATTCGTCGCCGCGCCAAGGTCATCGTCCTCTGCGACGGTGCAGCCGACCCCGAGTTCCGGTTCGGCGATTTCGCCAATGCCGTGGAAAAGGTGCGCACCGATTTCGGCACCCTCATCCTGTGCGACTGCGAAGACCTGCAACCCCTGGTCCCACGCAAAAAAGAAGGCAATCCCGACGATGCCATCGAGTGTGCGCAGAGCGGCTACATCATGAGCACCATCGTCTACCCCGACAACAGCCAGGGGCGGCTCATCTACCTCAAGACCACCTTCTTCGAAGAACTCAGTGCCGATCTCTACGGCTACAAGAAGACTCACCCACAATTTCCGGACGAGCCCACCAGCGATCAGTTCTTCGATGAAAAACAATTCGAGGCCTACCGCGAACTCGGCTTCCAGACCGCCTGGCGCATGATGCAAGACGACAGCGTCCGCGATGACTCCTTCGTGCGCACGCTGTGGACCCGAGACATGGCATCGGCCAACGACTGAGGCCTCCCATCGCCCTTGCCCCCTTTTGGGGTGAGGTGCGCAAGTAACCGATGCCTGGTTTGCATCATTCTGGTGCGCATGGATTTCAGATTGCGCCAAATCCTGTCCATTTCCCAGGCGATTCTCCGCCTATCGAGTGCACATCACCCGGCACTCGAAAACTTATCCCAACGAATCAATAGCATGCGAAGTTGGCACACAAAATGCTGACATTATTGGCGTCAACGTATCGTAACGAGCAACCATTGATGCAGCAGATTCTAGCGGTCTCCAACAATGCCCAACACCGGGCAATATTGGAAAAGGCCATCGACCGGAAAAACTACTCGATATCCGCCGTGATCCAAAACAGTTCACAGCTGGCCGATGCATTGCGCTCAAGCGCCATCGACCTGGTCGTGATGGATCTGGATGAGGACGGAGAATCTGACCTGGAGGCGGTTCGGCAGACCCTGCAAGACAAACGCATACCCGTCGTCATGTTCGTCCAGCGCGGCGATCAGGATAGCGCGGCGAATGCGACGGCAGCAGGGGTCAGCGCCTATGTGGTAGACGGCCTGCAAGCGGACCGGATCGCGCCCATCCTGGCCGCAGCCGTCACCCGTTTTCAGGAAACCCGGGCACTGCGCGAGGAACTGGAGCGCACAAAATCCAGCCTGGAGGAGCGCAAGATCATCGAACGCGCCAAAGGCCTGCTCATGCAACAGCGGCGCTGTAGCGAAAACGAGGCCTATTCGGCCCTGCGCAAACTGGCCATGGAGCGCAACCGACGCCTGGCCGAGATCGCCACCAGCGTCATCGACGCAGCCCGTCTGATGAATTGAATCCGTGCCGCCAACGCAGGCGGCGCAACACCCCCGAGCCGATGCCGGCTCTCCCGGACAACGACGTCCAGGCGCCACGCACACGCTGCGTGACACCGGGCGTTTTTTTATGCCCGAAAAAACCTATCAACCACGGTATATCAGGAGACATCGACATTGAACATGACACGCATTTCGCGCGCCCCCACCACCCCCTGGCTGACCGGCTGCCTGCTGGCCTTCGGCGGATTGGCTGTACCCGCTCATGCCGGCAACCTCACCGAGGCACTCGCCGGCGGCACGCCCAGCCTGGACATGCGCCTGCGCTACGAGGGCGTAGACGACAGCATCAACAAGAAGGCCAAGGCCGCCACCCTGCGCACCCGCCTTGGCTATGCCACCGGCGACTATCATGGCCTGAGTGCCTATGGTGAATTCGAAGATGTGCGGATCGTGGCCGGCATGGACGACTATGCGCCGGTGAAAAGCGGATATGCCACGGTGGCCGACCCAGAGGTGACGCAGCTCAACCAAGCCTTTCTGAGCTACACCGGACTCCAGGACACCGGCATCAAGCTGGGGCGTCAACGGCTGATCCTCGACAATGCGCGCTTCGTCGGCAACGTGGGCTGGCGCCAGAACGAGCAGACCTTCGATGCCGTCTCTCTGCGCAACACCTCCCTGACGGACATCACCCTGACCTATGCCTTCCTGGACAAGGTCAACGGCATCCTGACCAAGTTCGACGCCGATGTCAGCGACCATTTGATCAATGTCAAATACACCGGCCTGAAAGCGGTCAAACTCACCGCCTACGGCTATTTGCTGAAAGACGATGACAGCAGCGCGAAGAACGACAGCTACGGTTTGCGCGCCAAGGGCAAGAGCGCGCTGGGCGATACGGGGAAACTCTTGTACACCGCCGAGTTCGCCACCCAGAGCACGGACAACAACGATGCCAACTATGGCTTCCTGGAGGCGGGAATTGCCATGCAGGGCATCACCGTCAAGCTGGGTTATGAGGTCCTCGGCAGCGACGGCGGCGCCTACGGTTTCCAGACGCCGCTGGCCACCAAGCATGCCTTCAATGGCTGGGCCGATATGTTTCTGAAGACCCCGGACAACGGCCTGCAGGATCTGATGCTGACCCTCACCGGAAAGCTGGGCGGCGTCAAACTGCTCGCCGTTTATCACGACTTCAGCGCCGATGAGGGCAGTGACGACTACGGCTCAGAACTGGATCTGCTGGCAGCGAAGAAATTCGGCAAGCACTACCAACTCGGCCTCAAGTATGCCAGTTACCAAGCGGACACCTGGAAGAGTGACACCGACAAGATCTGGCTCTGGGGCCAGTTGAAGATCTAGGAGATTGTCGGGCTGAGGCAGGCGTCGCGAGGAAGACCCATTTGGATCAGGCTTGTCGATCGCTTGAGACGAATAGACGTTGCTATTCAACGAAATGGATCTTCCGCAGGAGATTATTCCCAAACCCGAAAGGCCCCTGGATCCGATGGACTCCTCGTCAACGAGAGGGGCGAGGGCCAACACGGTCTCCCATGGACAAGGGTGTTCATGAGCACCGGGGCAACCCGGAAAGGATTTCGGGTTGGGAGATGCCCTGGGCTGGGCAGTGTTTCGTCACTCTCGTCCCCTACACTCATCTCCTACACTCGTTCTCAACCCTGGCTCACAGGTCTGGCTCACCGCCCTGGAAAGCCAAATGAGAGGTATGACGCGCGGCATTGGTAAGCGTCATGCCTCTTCCCTGTATCTCATTCGCGAGGTGTCCGCCATGCCCCTGTCCCAGACCGTCGTCCACACCATCAATGCCACGCAGCCCGTACTGGAAGAATACGGAAAAGATATTGCCGTACGTCTGCACGTGCGCCTAAAGAAAACATATCCACGGACCTGGGCCAGGTTCGTCAAAGACCCCGGCAACCATCCCAGGATGCTCGCCAGGATTATGACTACATTCTCCCGATCCGTCGGCACCCCGGACGACAAAGCCGATACCCGGCCGCAGCAGGCCGCCGCAGATGTGTTCAACCGACTCGCCCCCGAAGACTACCCCATGCTGGGCGATGCGCTGCGCGCGTCGCTACAGGACGTGCTCGGCGGTACGCTGACCGAGGCGGTTCTCGATGCCTGGAAAGAGGCGTTTTTCTGTCTGACAGAAAATCCACTCACCCCGAAACCCATCACGTTTTCGCAAACCAAAACCTACCAAATCCGCCCGCCCCGCTAGGGGCCCCTGCAGAAGGTTCTGTGACCAAGGAGCACAGAAAGAACAGAGAGAAGGGGCAGAGCAAGGCGGCAAATTGCCGGAACGGGCGCTCCATTTCGAGCTTCACCCACGCAGAATTTCGCCTCTCACGAAGCGAACGGTGACATATCGTTCCGCAGGCAACACCAAACCCAAGACGACCAACAGGTGAAACCTACCTCTGCCGTCGACGCCCATCCGCAGCGGCCGTCGCATCGACGGGATCGCACCACATCGGTGCAAACGACCGCCATCGAGCACCTTGCCATTGCACCCACAGGGAGCACGGCAGCCTTCACTCAACTTCTTGTTATTGATTTACTTGATATTATTATTGTGGCACGTGAATTGCTAGATATCGAATAGACAAACTTCGTTCGCAGTGCTCGCTCTCTGTTGATGAACACGCCATGGCAACGGCGCCATGACGCCCTTGAGAGGAGTTCTATTCACTGCCACGACGATGTCAGGCAAAACAGCGAATTGATGACAGGCCACCGAAGGCTTGTACCGGACAACGGCGTCCGTGGAGGCCAGGTCACAAGACCCGGCCTCCACGGACGTTTTTTTGTAAACATTTTTGGGCAAAGACTGCTGAGCAATCGAAGAGAAACTGGAGAGTCAAAATGAAAAGTGAGGCGCGTCAAAAACGCATGTGTAATTCCAAGATGGCTGAACCCCGCAGATTGCTGAAAAAAGCCCTGCTGGGCCTGATCATCGGCACAGGACTGGGTTTGGGCAGCGTCACGCTCACCGCGCAGGCCGCCACGGGAGAACCGGAAAAGGAAGACCTGAAATTCGGTTTCATCAAGCTCACCGACATGGCGCCGCTGGCCATCGCCTATGAGAAGGGTTTTTTCGAGGATGAAGGCCTCTATGTGACGCTCGAAGCCCAGGCCAACTGGAAGGTACTGCTCGATGGCGTCATCGATGGACGCCTCGACGGCGCACACATGCTGGCCGGTCAGCCATTGGCGGCCACCATCGGCTATGGCACCAAGGCCCATATCGTCACCCCCTTCAGCATGGACCTCAACGGCAACGGAATCACCGTATCCAACGAAGTCTGGAAACAGATGAAGCCCCTCATCCCCAAACGGGCCGATGGCAAACCGAAGCACCCGATCAGCGCCAAGTACCTCAAGCCGGTGGTGGACAAATATAGGGATGAAGGCAAGCCCTTCAAGATGGGCATGGTCTTCCCGGTATCCACCCACAACTATGAGCTGCGTTACTGGCTCGCCGCCGGCGGCCTGAACCCCGGTTACTACGCCCCCGCGAAAGGTGATACCTCCGGCACCTTGAAGGCCGACGTACTGCTGTCGGTCACACCACCGCCGCAGATGCCATCGACCCTGGAAGCCGGCACGATTTACGGCTACTGCGTGGGCGAGCCCTGGAATCAACAGGCTGTCTTCAAGGGCATCGGCGTGCCAGTGATCACCGACTACGAAATCTGGAAGAACAATCCGGAAAAGGTCTTCGGTATGTCCGAGTCGTTCACGGAAAAATACCCGAACACCACCGTGCACATCGTCAAGGCCCTGCTTCGTGCGGCCAAGTGGTTGGATGAGAACAACGACGCCAATCGACCCGAGGCCGTGAAGATTCTTTCCCAGTCGAACTATGTGGGCGCGGACTACGACGTCATCGCCAACTCCATGACGGGCACCTTCGAATATGAAAAGGGCGACAAGCGCAAGTTGCCCGACTTCAACGTGTTCTTCCGTTACTTCGCCACCTATCCCTATTACTCGGATGCCGTCTGGTATCTCACCCAGATGCGCCGTTGGGGGCAGATCGACGAGTACAAACCGGATAGCTGGTACGACAAGGTCGCCAAGAGCGTATATCGGCCGGATATCTACGAGAAGGCTGCCCGAGAGCTGATTGCAGAAGGAAAGATGAAAGCGTCTGAGTTCCCGAACTTTGACACGGAAACAGGCTATCGCAAGCCGCAGACCGAGTTCATCGATGGGATCACCTATGACGGCACCCAGCCCAACAAATATCTTCAGCAGTTCCCGATCGGCCTGAAAGGTAAGGAAAAGATCTAATCGCAGCCATTCACCCGGTTGTTGAATTACCGGGTGAATGGCTGCAAGCGAGGAATCGAAATGAACCATGCAACAACTCTGACACCAAGCCCTATCTATGAGCGCCTGAACAAACTCATGGCAGCCTTTTCGCCACAGAAACTGGCCAAGTCTCTACTAGTACCCTTTGTCGCCATCTTGGCATTTTTAATGCTCTGGTCAGTAGGAGCCAGCCAGGTACAGACCTCACTGGGCGTATTTCCCGGCCCGGAAAAGGTCTGGGAACAGACAAAGGCGTTATGGGCTGAGTATCAGGAGGAACGGGTAAAAGAAGCCGCTTTCTATGAACGTCTGCAGAAACGCATCGACAAGGCCGTGGCCGCCGGCAAGCCGGAGGAAAAAATAGAGCGCCTGAAAAACCGCAAATACACCGGCAAAGAGACCTTTATCGACCAGATCTTCACCAGCCTGGGTACGGTTGCCACGGGTTTTCTCCTGGCATCCTTGATCGCCATACCGCTGGGCATACTCATAGGCATGAATCACATGCTATACGCGGCATTCAACCCTATCATCCAGTTGCTCAAGCCGATATCACCGCTGGCTTGGCTGCCTCTGGTGACGATGGTGGTCTCCGCCGTGTATGTTTCTAACGACCCCTTATTCTCCAAGTCCTTTCTGACCTCGGCCATCACCGTCACCTTGTGCTGCCTGTGGCCGACGATTATCAATACCGCCGTGGGTGTGGCTGGTGTCGACAAGGATTTGATCAATGTCAGCCGTGTCCTGCGACTGGGCTGGCTCACCAAAACCGTGAAAATCATCCTTCCCTCGTCGATCCCCATGATGTTCACCGGCCTGCGCCTGTCCCTGAGCATCGGCTGGATGGTACTGATTGCGGCGGAGATGCTGGCGCAGAATCCCGGCCTGGGCAAATTTGTCTGGGATGAATTCCAGAATGGCAGCTCCAATTCCCTGGCACGCATCATGGTGGCCGTGATAGCCATCGGCGCAATCGGTTTCCTGCTGGATCGCAGCATGCTCTGGCTACAAAAGGCCGTGAGCTGGGACAAAAATGCTATTTTGCGTTAATCCCTTGGGCCATCTATCAATAGGCCATCTATCAATAGGCGAAAAATACTCATGACAAAATATCTAGAAATCGATCACGTTGGCATCACCTTTCCCACAGACAATGGCCCATTGACCGTGCTTGATGGCGTGAATCTCAAACTCGATCAAGGGGAGTTCGTCTCTTTGATCGGCCATTCCGGGTGCGGCAAGTCCACGGTGCTCAATATTGTCGCTGGCCTGCTGCAGGCGACGGAGGGCGGCGTCATCCTGGAAGGCAAGGAAGTCGATGAACCGGGACCGGATCGCGCCGTGGTTTTCCAGCACCATTCCCTGATGCCCTGGCTTTCCGTATACGACAACGTTCGCCTTGCCGTTGATCAGGTATTCAAAAAGTCCAAGAGCAAAGATGAACGCCACGAATGGACCCTGCACAATCTCGAACTGGTGCACATGAGCCATGCGCTGGACCGCAAGCCGGACGAGATATCCGGCGGCATGAAACAGCGCGTCGGTATCGCCCGCGCCCTCGCCATGGAGCCCAAGGTTCTACTCATGGACGAACCCTTTGGTGCCCTCGATTCACTGACCCGCACGCACATGCAGGACAGCCTCATGGAAATTCAGACACGCCTCAACAACACCGTCATCATGATCACCCATGACGTCGACGAAGCCGTTCTGCTCTCGGACCGTATCGTCATGATGACCAATGGCCCGAATGCCAAAGTGGGTGAAATTCTCGACATCGATCTACCACGACCCAGGGACCGCCTGGCGCTGGCGGAGAACCCCACCTACAACCATTACCGCGCCGAGGTGGTACGCTTTCTCCATGAGCGTCACTTGCAGAAGACGCAAAAAGATGACGAGGATAATGACAACGACCCCTCTGAACCTGCCGAACCCGTTGTACGCCTCGTGAGTTGATAGCAACACTTCAGGCCGGGATGGATCACCAATGACTTTTGCGACCCGACGGACAACCCCTACAAATAGTTAGAGTGATTGTCCGTCGTGCCAGCTCCATTGGCCATAGACCAATCGGCGTAGGAGTGGCCTCTCAGGCCGCGATGAATCAGCGTCGATCTCACTCGGCCCACAGGGCCGTAACCACGCCGATTCGGCGAGTAGGACCATGCGCAAAGTTCTGTGAATGAGCGGTACAGCGAGAAGAGACAGAGCAAGGCGGAAAAGCGCTGACTGACTGGAGTGAGGACGCCATTGAGAGTGTCGCCAACGCAGAAATGCGTCTTCTCACGAAGCGAACAGCGACACAACTTTCCACAGAGACCACTAGGACCTGTCGGTCAGCACCGTGACCACGATGCGCCGCTCTGCCCGTGGACCGTCGAACTCACAGAAGAAGATATTCTGCCAAGTGGACAGGCCCAGCTCCCCGTCGAGCAACGGGATGCTCTCCGACGGACCCACCAGCCCCGACTTGAGGTGCGCGTCGCCATTGCCGTCTTGGGCGTCGTGCAGCCACACCCCGCGTGGGATGAGCTGCTGTAAAAGATGCACCACATCCGTCTGCACGCTGTCGTCCCAATTCTCCTGAATCATCACCGCCGCCGTTGCGCCCTGGGCGTAGACGTTGACCAGACCGTTTGTGATACCGCTCTCGCGTACCACGGCCTTCACGGCGTCGGTAATGTCGATGAGCTGTTCGCGTTCGTGCGTGCTGATAGAAACCGTCTTGTGCATGGCTATCTCCCAATCTGGGGGGTGGGCACTGTCCACCAACAACATGGCAAATGGCGGGCAATGCCCACTCTACATACGTCTGCACAAACCGTCCTGGCGTAGGTTGGCGGTGAGCACAGCGAACCCCAACATTCGCGTTCTTCCCATGCTCCGGCGTTGGGCTTTGCCAGCAAGTAGCCTGGGTTGAGTACAGCGAAACCCGGGTGTCCATTGCGCAGATTCCCCCGGGTTTCGCTGCGCTCAATCCAGGCTACTTGTTTCATCCAGGGAGGGTTGTGGACAATCACACGTAGGACGAACAT
>JANTGX010000071.1 GCA_024762755.1 Gammaproteobacteria bacterium | reverse complement strand
CGCCGATCTCGTGGCCCTTGAGCAGGGCATCGCTGATCAACAACAGGTGGACGTAACTGGCATGGGGGCCGTTGTAGGCCGGATTGTGGTGTTCACGCTGGCTGACGAGGATCTCATCGGGCATGTTCCAGGCCTGCATCAGCCAGCCCCCCAGCTCGGTGTGGCGAATGCCGAGCAGTCGTTCTTCCTGAGTGGTCACCGGCAGCGTCGGCTGCTTGCGCAGGGCGGCGTCGAGCAGGGCCTGTTCACGCGGGAACAGGTGGCCGAGGAGCAGGAAGCCGAAGTTGTGCAGCAGGCCCACCAGGTAGGCGGTACCGGAGCGCGGTCGTTTCTCGCGGGGCACGGCGTTGCACAGGGACTGCATCAGGGTCGCGCTGTAGGTGGCGTGACGCCAAAAGGCGTCCAACCCCAACGGGCCTTCGTGGGGGATCTTGAAAGGGCGCGCGGCGGCGATGCCGAGGGCCATGTTCATCACCATGTCGTAGCCCAGCACGCGCGAGATGGCCTGACGCACCGAGGCGATCTTGCCGGGGTAGCCGTAGAACGGTGACTGGGCATAGCGGATGATCTGCGCCGACAGGCTGGGGTCGCGCTCCACCAGCTTGGCCAGATCCTCGGCGTGGGCATAGGGGTTGGCGTTGAGTTGGAAGATCTTCTGCGCCATGGAGGGCATGGCGGGGAGTTCGGTGAGTTGTTCGATGCGCTGGCGCATGTCGGCCAGCGGCGGCCGGTTTGGCTCTGGCGCGGCCTTCTCGGCCGCCTTGGCCGCGGGGGATTCGGTGAACTTGGAGAACGTGTTCCCGTACCAGGCGTTGCTGTGCAGCTCCTGGAAGTCGCTGCCGGTGAGACGGACCAGCTCGCCCGGGTTGCCGGAGGCGAGATAGACGTGGTCGCGATCCAGCAGGCTGTCGTCGATGATGGTCTCGAAGCCGTAGGCCTCGCCCAGGGCGGGCAACAGGCCGTTGCTGCAGTCGGCAAACACGTTGCGATAGTCCTCCACTGGCGCCGGCACCAGCTGACGATGCAACTGGCGGTTGAGCTCGGCGAGGTCGAGACGACGGGTGATGGGGTAGACCGCCATCAGCATGCCGCGCAGATCCTTGAGGATGATCGCCTTGGCCACACTGTCGGCCGCGACGGGTCGTTCACCGCTGTACAGCCGGCCGTCCTCGCCGCGGCGGATGGGCAGGACCGTGTAGGCGATGTCCTGATTGTCGAGAAAGCGTCGAACCGTGATGGAAATGGACATGTTGTTCCCCGTTACAACTGTCGAATAAGGGCCGGAAGTGGTCGCCGTCATGGATGCCGCGGCCCGTGTCGGGCGTGGCGCTGCATGGGCAATAGCGGCAGCCGTTGCGGAAAGTGTAGTTTTTGCGGGTAGAAATATCCCTTCGCCGTTCACAAAACGGCGCAGGGATAGTGGATCAGGGTGCGGCGGGGGGCTGGTCGGAGGGCTTGAGCAGGCGACGCATGGCCTTCAGGTCGATGATCTTCTTGCCGGGGGCATGGCGGCTGACGCGCAGGGCCTCGGCGACGACCCGGCCATCGTCCAGGGCGAGGTGGTAGCGGCCCATGGGCAGACCGTTCGGCAGCCGGAAGGTCAGGCCGTCGTCACCGGCGACGACGCGCACCGGCGGCAGCAGGCGCAGGGAGTTGAGCCGTCGCTGGCCGCCGAACAGGGCCGCGCCGTGGCTCAGGGCCAGGTGCTCGTGATGGGCGCTGGCCGGGTAGTGCACGCTCGGCCGGGGCTGGCTCGGGTCGGCGATGTCCAGGCAGAGCAGGCCGTCGGTGCGCAACAGGTAGAGCTGTCCCTGGTCGAATTGCAGGTCGCGCAGTCCCTCGCCGGCGGCGTAGTGGCCGACCACCTGCAGGCCGTCGTCGCGCTGTTGCAGCAGCTGGATGTCGCCGTCTGCGCCGGCCAAGGCCAGCAGCCCCGCTCCGTCGCTGCGCACCCACTGCGCGGCGGTGCCGGCGAGCCGGGCCTGCAGGGTGAGCGTGCCGTCGACGTCGCTGCGGTACCAGCGCAGGCCCTCGGGGCCGGCCACGTAGAGGCCACGATCGTCCAGCCACAGGTCGTTGACGCTGAGGGCATGACGCGCGATCAGCCGCGGCCGTGTCGGCTCGCGGACATCGGCCACCAGCAGGCCGGCGCGCGCGTCGGCGATGTACAGGTAGTCGTCGCGGGCGCGCACCTGCCGGGCCACTCCCGGAGTCGCCAGGCCGCCCACGCGCCGGGCCTGGAAGGGGTCGAGGACGTCGATCACGGCCACCCCGCCGTCGCCCGCGGCGACATAGGCGTGGCCGTCCTCCAGCCACAGGTCGCGTGCCTCGCCGGCGAGGTCGATGCCGCCGGCCCAGATGGGATTGAGGGGGTTGCGGGTGTCGTAGATCTGCAGGCCGCGGGCGCCACTGGCGGCGAAGGCGAAGCGGCCGTCGGTGCGCAGGCCACGCACCTCGTCGGCGCCCTGGTAGCGGCCGACGAAGGCCGGTCGAGCGGGCTGCGTGACGTCCAGCACCTTGATCCCGCCCCACCAGTCGAGGACGAAGGCATGCCCGGCGGCCAGGTTCACCCCCCAGGCGGCGCCGTCCGTGTCGTAGCTGCCGACGATACGCGGTGCCGCGGGGTCGTGGATGTCCACCACTTGCAGGCCCGACTCCCAGCCGCTGACATAGGCCAGGTCGCCGGCCAGCTGGATGCCGCGGGCGTTGCCGGGGATGGCCAGGTGGCTCAGTGGGCGGGGCTGGCTGGGGTCGCTCACGTCGACGATGAACAGGCCGTTATCGAAGAAGGCGACATAGGCCAGGCCGTCGCGCAGCACCACGTCCTCGGCGTGGCCGCCGGGGTCGAATTGGCCCAAGAGGCGGATGTGCCGGGGGTCGTCGACGGCGAATACCAGCAGCCCGTCGTCGTCGTCGGCGACGAAGGCGGTGTCGTCCACCACGTCGATGGCCCAGCTCTTACCCGGGGTGTCGAGGGCGCCGAGGATGCGCGGCTGACGGATATCCGTCAGATCGATGATCTGGAAGCCGCCACGGTGGTCGGCCAGATAGAGGGTGCTGCCGACGCGCTTCATGGTGTAGGCCAGGCCCACGGTGGAGACCTCGCTGGTGCCGCCCAATTCGGCCACCCAGCGGGGCCGGCGCGGGTCGGCCACGTCGATGATCTGCAGGCCGCGGTCGTCGTCGCCCACCAGGGCATAGTCGCCGTACAGGGCCACCCCCTTGCTCGAGCCGGGGGTGTGGTAGTTGCCCAGGTGGCGGGGATTGGCCGGGTTGCGGATGTCGTAGATGTGCAGGCCGGAGAACCAGTCGGCCACGTACAGCAGGTCGTCGCGGATCACGCCCCGCCGGCTGCCGCCGAGGTTGAGGCCCTCGGGCGAGATATCGGCCGCCGGCGGGGTGGCGAAGTCGAGGTATTGCACGCCGGCGGTGGTGGCGGCGAGCAGCCGGTCGTGGTGGGCGCTCAGGGCCACCAGGGGGGCCTTCAGGCGCAATGCGGCGCGGGCCGCCGGCAGGGCTGGGTTGCCCAGCGAGAGGGCCAGCACGGACTGCCCGTCGATCCCCACCCAGGCATGCTCGTGCTCGACGCTGAGGCCGTACACGGCGCCGCGCTTGGCGTGACTGCCGAGCCAGCGCAGCTGGGCGGGTCGCTCGACATCGACGACCTGCAGCCCGCCGCTGCCGGCCGCCACCAGGGCCAGGCCGGCGGTGAGTCGCAGGCGCGCCGGCTCGCCGCTGAGCGGCAGTCGGTCGAGCAGGTGGGCCTGGCCGGCACTGAGTTGCAGGCTGCTCAGGCCGCTGTCGCCGACGCTGAACAGGCTGCCGTCGTGCAGGGCGAAGTCGCGGGCCGCGTTGGGCAGGGTCCAGTGGGCGTCGGCCTCGGCGGGGGCCAGCTCCCCCAGCGGCAGGCGCAGCAGACGACGGTCGTCGAGCAGCAGCCAGGCATGGCCGTCGCCCAGGTGGGCGGCGAGTGTCCGGTGCCCGGTACGAAAGCGCCACAGGGGGCGGATCTGGTCGGCCTCATCGACGGCCAGCAGGGCGATGCCGTCGTCCAGTCGGACCAGCAGGTAGTCACCGGCCAGCTCGAGGGCGGCGATGGCCTCCGTCATCGGCTGCTGGGCCACAATGCGCGCGGGGGTGCCGTCATCGGCAAACCGCAGTTGCAGCAAGCGGCCGTCACCACTGGCGACGTAGTGGCGCCGCCCGTCGCTGGCCAGGGCGCGGGCACCGCCAGGGAGCGTCAGTTCCTGCCGGACGAACGGGCCGCCGGGGATCAGGCGCGGCGCGTGGCGGGACACCTCGGGCGACAGCTGCAGATTGGTGGCTTGCTCGCGGACGATCTGGGCCGGTTCGATGGGGGCGGCCACGGCTAGTGCGGGCAGGGCGAGGACGGCGCCCAGGATGAGGGCGCGCAGGGGGCGGAAGTACGGCTCGCTCACGTCAGGGCTTGGGCTTCTTCATGTAGTCGCTGCGCGGATTGAGCTGTTCCGGCAGAGCCGGCTCCAGCGGGTCGACGGCGCTGGCCGGCGGTGGGGGCACGTCCTTCAGCTTGTCGATGGGATGGCGCAGGGCGGCACCAAAGGCGCGCGCGGTGCGGATGAGGTGCTTGGCCTCCTTCAGGTCCACCAGCTCGGGTTCGTAGAAGATGCCACGGAATTCCTCGTCCACCTGTTTGACGTGGATGAAATAGGTATAGCCGGCAAGGAAGCGATACTGGCGTTCGCGCCATACCCGCTGGCTCGCCTGCTTGTTGGTATAGAGGGTGTTGTTGTAGATGCGCAGCTTGCCCTTGCCGGGCTTGAGATAGACGAGGGTGTAGGCGCCTTCGGCGAGGTTCAGCAGCGGCTCGCCCTGGTACTCGATGGTCACCGCGGCATCGGCGTAGGGGTGGGTGAAGGTGGGTACGGGTCGGATGAAATAGACCGAGGCCACGTCCGGCCCCGGCCCCGGGGCCAGTTGCGGGTGTTTGTCGTTGATGGTGGCACAGCCGGTAAGCGCCACGAGGAGAACGAGCAGTGCGGGCCAGGCGGGCAGGCGGCGGGTCATGGCATTCTCCAGCAGGGCGTCGTTTGCGCGGCGTGGGGGTTGGCGATTCATGGCGCGGGATTGGGGTTGTCCTGGTGGATGGCCTCGATGGCCTCCAGCAGCGCGGGTTCGAGCCGGAGTGTGGCGCTCTCCAGGTCGCTCTGCAACTGCGTCAGATCGGTGGCGCCGATGATGGTGCTGGTGACGAAGGGACGGCTATTGACGTAGGCCAGGGCCATCTGTGCCGGATCGAGGCCGTGGGCGCGGGCCAGGGCGACGTAGTCGGCGGTGGCCTGTTCGGCACGGGGCTTGGCGTAGCGGTCGAAGCGATCGAACAGGCTCAGGCGGGCGCCGGCAGGCCGCGCACCCCCCAGGTATTTGCCCGACAGGACGCCGAAGGCCAGCGGCGAATAGGCCAGCAGGCCGCAGTCTTCGCGGTGGGAGACCTCGGCCAGGCCGACCTCGTAGCTGCGATTGAGCAGGCTGTAGGGATTCTGGATGCTGACCGCGCGCGGCAGATCGAACTGCTCGGCGAGCTGGAGGAATTTCATGGCCCCCCAGGGGGTTTCGTTGGACAGGCCGATGTGGCGCACCTTGCCGCTGGCCACCAGGTCGGCCAGCACCCGCAGGGTCTCCTCGATGGGCACGGCATCGCCGTCGTCGCCCGGGGTGTAGCCCAGCTGGCCAAAGTAGTTGGTGTGGCGGTCGGGCCAGTGCAGTTGGTAGAGGTCGACATAGTCGGTCTGCAGCCGTTGCAGGCTGCCCTCCAGGGCGGCCTCGATGTTTTGCCGGTCGAGGCGTTGTTTACCGCCGCGCACCCAGGGCAGCCAGTCCGCCGGACCGGCCACCTTGGTCGCCAGCACCACGTCGTCGCGACGTCCGCGCTGCTGCAGCCAGCGACCGATGTATTGTTCGGTGAGGGTGTAGGTCTCCGCCTCCGGTGGCACCGGGTACATCTCGGCGGTGTCGATGAAGTTGACCCCGGCATCGAGGGCGGCATCGAGTTGCGCGTGGGCCTCGGCCTCGCTGTTCTGTTTGCCCCAGGTCATGCTGCCGAGGCAGATGAGGCTGACGTCGATGTCACTGCGTCCCAGTCGGCGGTATTCCATGGTGGCGATCTTCCCCTCGCGGATGAATGGGTGAGCATGATACTCCGAAATGGCGCCGCGGCCGTAGCCGGCGGGCTACTTGTGGTGGCGCGCGAGGACGGCGAGGGCGGCGTTGATGGCCTGCAGGGAGGCGGTCTCGCCACCGCGATCGGGATGGTGCTGCATGGCCAGGCGGCGATGGCGCTGTTTGATGGTGGCCCAGTCGACGGGGTCGCTGAGGCCCAGGGTCTGGAGGGCCTCGCCGCGCTCGTCGGCGCGCGCGAAGCGGGTCCAGAAGTCGTTCAGCAGGCCTTCCACCTCCTCGCGGCCGGTGGCCAGGTTGTGGATGTCGAGATAGTAGTCGCGTAGGGGGTCGTGGCTGTCGACGGCTTGGCCGTCGGCGCTATCGAAGGGCAGCAGTTGGATCTTCAGTGGGCCGATGTCGACATGCGCCTCGCGACGCTGGTGGAGTTCGTCGCGCAGGAGATAGAGGGTGTGGAAGAGCAGGAAGTGGGTCTGAAACAGGGACAGGCTGTCACGCAGGCGGTCGCCCTGGAAGCCGCTTTGACCATCCGCCGCGAGGGCGCGGATGAGTTCGAATTCACTGAGGCCGGCGGGGTGGGCGCGGAGCACCTTCATCACGCTGTGGATGACGGCGTCCACACCCACGGCCGGTCTGCCTTATTTGACCTTGACGAGCTCGATCTCGAAGGTCAGGGTCTCGTTGGGGCCGATGGTGCCGCCGGCACCCTTGTCGCCATAGGCCATGCTGGCGGGGATGTAGACCATCCATTTGTCGCCCTCGTGCATCATGGGCAGGATCTCCTGCCAACCCTTGATTACCTGGCTGACGCCGAAGGTGGCGGGCTCGCCGCGCTGATAGGAGCTGTCGAACTCGGTGCCGTTGAGCAGGGTGCCGCGGTAGTGGGCGCTGATGGTGTCGGTGGCGGTGGGCTGCTTGCCGCTGCCGGACTTGATCACCTTGTATTGCACGCCGCTGGGCAGGGTCTTCACGCCGGGTTTCTTGGCGTTGGCCGCGAGGAAGGCCTTGCCTTCGGCGGCGGCCTGCTCGGCGCGCTTCTCGCGCTGCGCCGTCTGCTTGGCCTGGTAGGCCTCTACGCTGGCGCGCATCTCTTCCATGCTCATCTTCAGTTTGCCGCCGGCGAGCACGTCCTTCACGGCCTGCGCCAGGGCATCGGTGTCGATGTCCAGACCTTCCCGTTTGAAGCTCTGGCCGACCTGGAAGCCGATGGCGTAACTGAATTTCTCTTTGTCCGTCTTCGGTGCGTCGGCGGCGAGGGCGCTGCCGGCGGCAAAGCTGCTGCAGAGGAGCAGGGCGCCGAGGGTGGCCTGACGGGTAGCGGTCTTTATTTTCACGGTATGTCCTTGAGGTTTGTGGATGAAGCGTGTGGATGAAAGGCCCTGTCTGCCAACAGGGCGTGTGCCTTTGAGCCGCTGTGGCGGAAAAAGGTTCACAGGAAGCGCGTCCAATCGTAGTCGGGATCGCCGACGACAAGGAAGTGTGGGTTGAGGAGGGAATCCTTGGTGTTGTAGCGCAGCGGTGTGCCGTCCAGCTGGATGACCCGGCCACCGGCCTCTTCGACGATGCACTGGGCGGCGCCCGTATCCCACTCGGAGGTGGGTCCGAGGCGGGGATAGATGTCGGCCTTGCCTTCGGCCACCAGACAGGACTTCAGCGAGCTGCCCATGCTGATGATGTCGTACTCGCCGAGGTTCTTGAGAAAGGCGTTGAGGGAGTCGCCGCGGTGCGAGCGGCTGCCGGCGACCACCGTGCGGCCGGGCGTTTTCTTGCGGGTGTGGATACGCTCGGCGGGGCCGTCGCCGATGCGCTTCCAGGCGCCGTGGCCGCGCGCCGCATAGTAGGTGAGGCCGCTGACCGGGGTATAGATGACGCCGAGGATGGGCTCGTGCTCATGGATCAGGGCGATGTTGACGGTGAATTCGCCGTTGCGTTTGACGAACTCGCGGGTGCCGTCGAGGGGGTCCACCAGCCAGTAGGTGGACCACTTCTTACGTTCCTCGAAGGGGATGTTGACCGACTCCTCGGAGAGCACGGGCAGGTCCGGGGTGAGGATGGCGAGGCCGGCGAGGATGGCGTTGTGCGCCGCCATGTCGGCGGCGGTGAGGGGCGATTCGTCGGACTTGTGGGTCACGTCGAAGTCGGTTTCGTAGACCTTCAGGATGCGTTCGCCGGCATCGGTGGCGAGTTCGATGATCTGTGGCAGCAGGCGGCTGGGATCCTCGATGAGGGCTTGTGTGGTGTCATTCATGGATGGGGTCTCGTTCTGTTTTGAGAGGTGTTCGCGGGCGAGGAAGAGGGCGGCGATGCTGCGCGCCTCACTGCATTCAGGGTGCGATACGAGTTCGTCGAGGCGCGCCAACGGCCAGGGAACGACATCGATCTCTTCCGGTTCGTCTCCCTCGTGGCGCTCGGCATAGAGGTCCCTGGCGAGCACGATGTGGGTGGCATGGCTCTGGTAGCCGGGGGCGATGGTGAGGGTGGTGAGGTGTTCCAGGTGATGCGCGCCGTAACCGATCTCTTCCATGATCTCGCGATTGGCGGCCTCCAGGGGCGGCTCGTTCGCCTCGATCTTGCCCTTGGGCAGGGCCAGCTCGTAGCGGTGTACGCCGGCGGCATATTCGCGGATGAGGAGTACTGTATCGTCGTCCAGCAGGGGCACGATGAGCACGGCGCCGGCACTGGAACCGACGAGCCTTTCGTAGCAGACCTCGGTACCGTTGGCGAAGCGCAGGTCGCGCTGTTCTACGCGGAAGAAGCGCGTCTGGGCGATGATCTCGGATTTTAAGACTTCGGGTGTCTTGCGCATTGGCGGGGCGGCGTGGCAGCGTCCATGTGGTGTCTTGCCGGAGTTAGTGAGGCCTCATAGTAGCGAACCGCTGGCGTTTTCGCACGGCTATTTAAGGGCGAGAATTGCGCGCCCCGAAAAAAAAGACTATAAAAACCGCGGTATCGGCTGGATTGTGCACGCAAACGACCGTTATAGAAGGTTCGAATCCATCACCCCTGGGAGATCTCAGCTCATGGCTATAAAGAAGAAAGTCGTCAAGAAGAAGGCCGCCGCGAAAAAGGCCGTGGCGAAAAAGACCGTCAAGAAGGGCGCAGTGAAGAAGGGTGCCGTGAAAAAGGCCGCGATGAAGAGGACCCCGGTGAGGAAGGTCGCCGTGAAGAAGGCCGCGG
>JANTGX010000070.1 GCA_024762755.1 Gammaproteobacteria bacterium | reverse complement strand
TATCGAGGATCTCCGGCCGGTTGGTGGCCGCCATCACCACGACACCGACGGAGGGGTCGAAGCCGTCCATCTCCGTGAGCAGTTGGTTGAGGGTCTGCTCGCGCTCGTCGTGGCCGCCCATGGCCGGGCCCATGCCGCGGGCGCCGCCGATGGCGTCCAGTTCGTCGATGAAGATGATGCAGGGGGCATGCTGCCGCGCCTGGTCGAACAGCTCGCGCACGCGCGCCGCGCCCACGCCGACGAACATCTCGATGAACTCCGAGCCGCTGATGTTGAAGAAGGGCACGCCCGCCTCACCGGCCACGGCGCGTGCCAGGAGGGTCTTGCCGGTGCCCGGCGGACCCATGAGCAGCACGCCCTTGGGCATGTGGCCACCGAGGCGGGCGATCCGTGAGGGATCCTTGAGAAAGGTAATGGTCTCGGCCAACTCTTGTTTGGCCTCTTCCTGGCCGGCGACATCGTCGAAGGTGACCTTGACGCCCTCCTCGGGGTGGATGTGGATCTTGTTGCCGAGATTGAGGAAGCCACCACCCATGCTGCTCATACGCTTGGCCATCCAGCCCCAAAGCAGGAACAGCAGGCCGAAGGGCAGCACCCAGTTGAAGAGGAAGCTGCTCAGCCAGTCGCTGTGTTGCCGGACCTTGTACTTGACACCGTGTTTCTCAAGATCCTTGGCCAGCTCATTGTTCCATAAAGGAATCGTAACGAAGCGCTTGGGTTTCTGAGTCTTGGGGTCCTTGATGGTGAGGGTACCGGTAATGACCTTCTCCGATACCACCGCCTCGGCCACCTCGCCCCTTTCTACGTGTTGCAGGAATTCGCTGTAGGGGATCTCCTGTTGCTGAATCTCTTCGGCTCCTTGCCAGAGGTAGAGCGAAATCAGGATAAAGATGACATATAGCCAAAAGGTGAATTCAGGCCGTTGCCATAATTTCACCGGCTTGGACGGTTTGTTGATCTCGATGTCGGGTTTCTTTTTCTCGCCGAGACTGAAGTCGCTCTTTGCCATGGGGTCCTCGTTGGCTGGATTTGGCTGGCCGTTGTGGGCCGCTAGCCGCATAATGGCCGCCTCGTTGAGACCATTCAAGCCTGCGCGGAGAAGAATATGATCATTGGCTTTCTTTTCATGTGGCTCATTACGGCCTTTGGCCTGTGGATCGTCACCCTATTGGTGCCCGGCGTTCGCGCCCGTTCCACCGGTGGCCTGCTCACGGCCGCGTTGGTGCTGGGCCTGGTGAACGCCTTCATCCGCCCTCTCTTGTGGCTGCTGACCCTGCCGCTGACGGTCCTTACCTTCGGTCTCTTTGCCTTGGTGATCAACGCCTTCACCATTTGGCTGACCGCCGCCATGGTGCGGGACTTCGAGGTGCGCGACTTCGCTTCGGCCTTCCTGGCGGCCCTCATCATGGCCCTGCTGGGCGTGCTCGGCTTCATCTTCCTCGCCCTGACCATGGGCGAAGTCCATTGGATCTACATGGGCCCCATGAACCCACAGCAGGGCACCTATCTTTGACAGGTCCGGGAGAAGGCAATCTCGCAGGGAAAAAATGTATGGATGCGCCCGACATGGACAGGGTGTGTCAGCAAGGGGGCCACATACTTCCCTGTGTCGTCATGTTCCGTCTGACTTGCGCATGGCCCAGCCGATGGCGATCAGCGCCCAGCCGTCGAACAGCAGGCTGATACCCACGAAGAGACCCACCAGCCATGGCGAGGACGCGGGCCAGCCATAGATGAAGAGAGAGGCCAGTAGCAGATCGACCAGGCCATTGAAGACCATCCAGCCCCAACCTTTGTCGGGATAGCGGTTGTAAGCGAAGCTGAAACTGCTGTAACTGTCGAGCACGAAATAGAAGGTGAGCAAGAGGGCCAGTGATGCCACGCCTTGCACGGGAAAGATCAACATCAGGACGCCGGTGAACAACAGCAGTTGTGGTTTGAGCCAGTCCATGAAGCTCCGCGTGCCACTCTTGTAGGTGTGATAGACCCAGATACCCCCACCGAGGATGAGCAGGCCGGCGAGGAATCCCACTGTGGCGATGGACAGAAGTCCAGGCAGAACGATGCCGATCGTGCCGAGGATCACCAGCAGTATGCCCATGGCCAAGGTGTGGGGACCGAAACTCTCGATCTGTTTTTTCAACTGCAGTTGATCAGGTTCGAGGTGAAGGTTTGGCATCGTGCGATCTCCCGTGATTTTTATGATTTTTCCGGATCCACCATGAAGCTATGGCGCACCCAGTGCTTGACCCCAGTAGTTTAACAGCCTCCCGGCGAGTTGGCTGTCAGCCGCGTGACAGCGGCCGTCGAAGCCGCTCGCTATACTACATTGCCCGCATGAAGCGCTTGAAAAACGAGCACTTATGCCTGACATATGGGCAGAGATGCAGCGCGCTATAATGCCTGCCCTGGTTTTCCCCGCTGGCCGAGGGGGAAGAAAACAACAATCGAGCCATCATCCAGCAAAGGGGCGTACATGCACGTCGTCGACAGCACCATGTTCTGGGCCCCGGCTAGTGGCGGTGTGAAGACCTATCTCCTGGCCAAGCGTCACTGGCTGGCCGGGCAAGCGGGGATCCGCCACAGCCTGGTGGTGCCCGGTGCCCGCAGCACATGCCGTGATGGGCTGTGCGAAGTGGCCTCGCCACCCTTGCCCTTCAGCAATGGCTACCGTTTTCCGTTACGCACCACGCCCTGGATGCAGCAATTGTTGGCCTTGTCGCCGGACATCATCGAGGCCGGCGATCCCTATCGACCGGCCTGGGCGGCCCTGGCGGCGGGCCAGCGTCTGCAGATACCGGTCATCGGTTTCTATCATTCGGACCTGCCCCGCCTGGTGGGGTCGCGGGCCGGCCACTGGAGCAACCATTGGCTGGATACCTATGTACGCCACCTGTATGGCCGCTTCGACCGGGTGCTGACGCCGTCGCAGGTGATGGCGGACAAACTTCAAGCCCTCGGCCTGCAGCACGTCTTCGTGCAGCCCCTGGGGGTCGATGTGGGTCGATTCCATCCACGCCTGCGTGACCCGGCCTTTCGTCGCTCACTGGGTCTCGATGACGACGTGCGGCTGCTCATCTTTGCCGGCCGTGGTGCGCGAGAGAAGAACCTGCCGGTGCTCCTGCAGGCCATGCAGCAGCTCGGCCCCGGCTATCACCTGCATCTGGCGGGCTCGCACATGCCGCGCCGGTTGCCCGACAACGTCAGCCGCAGCGAGGGTTTTCTCGCCCCGGATGAGGTGGCGCGGCGCCTGGCCAGCAGCGATGCCCTGGTCCATGCCGGCGACCGCGAGACCTTCGGCCTGGTGGTGTTGGAGGCCATGGCCAGCGGCCTGCCGGTGGTCGGTGTACGTGCCGGGGCGGTGGCCGAGCTGGTGGTGCCGGGCACCGGCCTGTTGGCTGAGCCCCTCTCGCCCGACTCCCTGGCCGACACGGTGCGCGCCCTGTTTGCCGACGGATGGCGGGGCATGGGGCCTCTCGCCCGTCGTCACGTCGAGGCCCACTATGCCTGGGAGCGGGTGCTGCCGCGCCTGCTGGGCCACTATGCAGAACTGACGGGGATACCACTCACCAGTAACGCCACTGAGCACGAGGCCGCCGCCGGTGCCTGATGCCGCCCTGGCCATCGTCTTGCACGATGTGGCCCCCGCCACCTGGCCGGACTACGCCGACTTCGTCGCCCGCCTGGACGCCCTCGGCCCCCTGCCGCTGACCCTGCTGGTGGTGCCGGACTTCCATCGCCAGGGTAGCCTGGCCGACGATCCCGCCTTCTGCGAACTCCTCTCACAGCGCCGGGCGCAGGGCGATGAACTGGTCCTGCACGGTTACTACCACGATGATCCCGGCCCCATTCCCGCGCGACCCGGCGAGTTCGTCCGCCGGCGCATCCTCACCCACGAGGGCGAGTTCTACCCCCTGACGGAGGACGCCGCCCGTCGGCGCCTGGCATCGGGCATGGCACTGTTTCGCCGCCTGGGTTGGCCGCTGGACGGCTTCGTGCCGCCGGCCTGGCTGCTGGGGGAGGGGGCGCGTGCCGCCCTGGCCGAGACGCCCTTCCGCTACACCAGTGATCCCGCGGGGCTGATCCGGCTGCCGGGGTTCACACCCGTGCCTGCACCGACTCTGGTGTGGAGCGCCCGCAGCGCCTGGCGACGGAGCCTCTCGCGGCGCTGGAACGAACACCGCCTACAGCGTCATGCAGATGCCGGTCTGCTGCGACTCGGCCTGCATCCGGTGGACATGCGTCATGCCGCGTCGAGGGAGTGGTGGCTGTCGACCCTGCAGCGCTTACTGAGCCGGCGTCGCCCCACCACCAAGGGCGCCTGGCTCGCCCTCCAGGCATGAAGCGGCGCTATTGGCTGCTGGCCGCTCTGGGCCTGGCCCTCGGCCTGGGTATCCCCTTGCTCCTCGGTGGGCGCGAGATCTGGCCCGCCCTGGCGCGCGTGCCCGGCTGGTGGTTGCCCATGCTGCTGCTGCTCATCGTGGTCTGTTGGAATCTCAATGCCGGGCGGCTGCGCCTGTTGGCCGGTGGCGCCGGGCTGCGGCTCCCGCAGCGGCGCGCCCTGGCCATCCTCATGGCCACGGAGTTCGCCATCAGCGCCACCCCCGGGGGCAGCGGTGGGCCGGTGACCTACGCCTGGCTGCTGCGGCGCGAGGGCCTGCCGGGGCCACGGGGCGTGGCATTGTATGCGGCCGACCAGCTGTTCGACATGCTGTTCTTCCTCGCCGCGCTGCTGGCTCTCTCGCTGCACTGGCTGCTGGTGCCGGCGGACTGGCAGCCGGGTTGGCAGGTAGGCATTCTCGGCGGGTTGTTGTTGAGCGGGCTCGGTGTGGTGATCCTGTTCATGCGCTACTACCGTCCTCTGTTGTTGCGTGGTGGGCGGCTGTTCGATCGCCTGAAGGTGTCGCCGCAGACCCGCCGGCGCCTGGCCCGTTGGGTGCTGGAGTTTCGCCGCTCGCTGCGCTTGGTGCAGGCCTATCCCTGGCCACGCCTGATGGCCATCGCCGGGCTGTGCAGTGCACATTGGCTGTTGCGCTACAGCGTGCTCTATCTTGCCGTGCGTGGGGTGGGGGGAGAGATCTCCTGGAGCTATGCCTTCGTCGTCCAGATGCTGTCACTGAGCGCCGGGCAGGCGACACTGTTGCCCGGCGGCAGTGGCGGCGCCGAGGCCAGCAGCGGCCTGCTGTTGTCGGCCTACCTCGACCCTGCCACCGCCGCCGCGGCCATTCTCGTCTGGCGGTTCGCCACCTTCTATTGGTACCTCATCGCCGGTGCACCGGTATTCGCCGTGATGGCCGGGCGGCCGCTCTGGGAGCGCCTGCATCGCGCGGCGTCGACGGATGCCGACGCCGCGACGCATAGCAAGCTGAGGACCTGAGAGCAGGCGAGGTGACGGGCCGCCTTGCTCAGTCGCTGGCCGGCGTCATGCCGATTCCAGCTGAGCCAGAATCGCCTTCAGCACGGCCTCTTTCTTTTTCAGCTGTTCGCGGAAGTCGTGGTTGTCGGTATCCGCGATCTCCAATCGCAGGTCGGACAGATAACCGCTCAGGCTGTCACGCAGGATGTCGCGTTGTTCTTGGTCGAGTTCGATGGTGGTCATGGTGTTTTTCCTCTTGTGCTTCTTTTGGGTGGATGAAATCGAGTCTGTGGAGACTGGGCCTGTGTCTGCGCCTTTGGTAAACCGCTAGAGAAGGAAGGGGACCAGTAGGAGTGCCATCAGGCTGAGCACCTTGCGCATGGGATTGATGGCCGGCCCGGCGGTATCCTTGCACGGGTCGCCCACCGTATCCCCAGTGATGGCGGCCTCGTGGGCCGCTGAACCCTTGCCACCGAAATGCCCGTCTTCGATGTACTTCTTCGCATTGTCCCAGGCGGCACCGCCGGTACTGAGAAAAAAGGCCAGGAGCATGCCGGAGCTCACGGCGCCGATGAGGATGCCGCCCATCATCAGGGCGCCACTGCCCGCTGGGCCGAAGGGCGCCCAGAGAAAGGCCACGGCCAGGGGCACCAGGACGGGCAGGGAGCCGGGCAGGATCATGCCGACGATGGAGGTACGGGTCAGCATGGCGACGGCATAGGCGTGGTCGGGCTTGCGCGTGCCGGCGAGGATCTCCGGATGTTCCGTGAACTGGCGTCGCACCTCGTCGACGATGCGCGCGGCACTCTTGCCGACGGCATCCAAGGCGAAACCGGAAAAGACGAAGGGCAGGAGCGAGCCGATGAACAGGCCGGCGAGGACATAGGGGTCGTCGAGGACGAAATCGAGCTGTTCCATCTGCTCGCCAAAGGCCAACTTGTAGGCGACGAACAGGGCCAGTGAGGCCAGGCCGGCCGAGCCGATGGCGAAGATCTTGGTCAATGCCTTGGTGGTATTGCCGACGGCATCCAGGGCATCGGTCACCCGGCGTGCCTCCGGCGGCAGGCCGGCCATTTCCACGATACCACCGGCATTGTCGGTCACCGGACCGAAGGCATCGATGGAGATGACCACCGGCGTCAGCGCCAGCAAGGCCACGGTGGCCACCGCGATACCGTAGACGCCGGCAAACAGATAGGCGGCGATGATGCCGGCGGCGATCACCAACGTGGGCACGACGGTGGACTTCATGCCCACGGCCAGGCCGGTGATGATGTTGGTCGCGTGGCCGGAACGCGAGGCGCTGGCAATGCGCTTGACCGGGCCAAAGCCGCTGCCCGTGAAATAGTTGGTGGCGGCCACCATGCCGACGCCCACCACCAGCCCCACCATGCTGGCGGCGAAGAGTGCCATGCCATCGTAGGGTGCGGAGGCGGGAATGAGCCGCACACTGACCAGATAGAAACCCACCGCCGCCACGCCGATGCTGACGAACACCGCCGAACTCAGCGCCGCCAGTGGCCGTTTCCGGCCCCAGTGCATCACCTGTGTACCGAGCAGCCCGGCAAGGATGGCGACGCCACCCAGGGCCAGAGGGTATTGCTGGCCGAAGAGATCCCCCGGGTGTGACCAGGCGGCGACCAGCATGGCCGCCACCAGGGTGACCACGTAGCTCTCGAAGACGTCCGCGGCCATGCCGGCACAATCGCCCACGTTGTCGCCCACGTTGTCGGCGACCACTGCCGGATTTCTGGGGTCGTCTTCGGGGATACCTTGCTCCAGCTTGCCGGCGAGATCGGCGCCGACATCGGCCGCCTTGGTGAAGATGCCGCCACCGAGACGGGCAAAGATGCTGATCAGGGAGGCGCCGAAACCGAGTCCGGCGAGGGGGCTCAGGTCGAGATCGTTACCGTTGCCCCGTGACCACAACCAGAGATAGAAGCCACAGAGCGCGGCGAGGGCCAGACCGCCGACAAGGAAACCGGTCACCGATCCGGCTCGGTAGGCCACGCGCAATGCCACAGGCAGACCCTGTTGTGCGGCGGCGGCGGTGCGCACGTTGGCGCGAACCGAGATGCTCATGCCGATGACACCCGAGAGCCCCGAGCAGAGCCCGCCGATGAGAAATCCCAGGGCCGTGGGCCAGCCGAATTGAGGCGTCAGCCAGAGGACGAGAAAGATCACCAGCCCCACGACGCCGATGACGCCGTACTGGGTGCGCATGAAGGCACCGGCGCCCTCGCGGATGGCCTGATAGGGGACCTGGAGGGTGCTATCACCCAGTGGCTGACGAAGCACCCACCAGGCACACCAAAGGGCATACAGCGTCCCCAGGGCGGCGGCGACAAAGCCCAGTGCCAATAAGGTGGTCATGCATCACTCCTCGTTGTCCAATGGGTTCAGGCAGGCTGCAAGCCTACCACCAAGAGACCTCTGACCGGATGATGGTGCCAGCCGCTGGCGGATCGCCCGCACCTTTTCCGCCAGCAGGTCTTTGTCGGTCGCCTCCACCATCACCCGCAGGACGGGTTCGTTGCGCGAGGGGCGGGCATTGAACCACCAGTCGGGGTAGTCGACGCTGAGGCCGTCGATGTGGCTTTGCTCGCCATCCGCGAAGGCCTCTGCCAAGATGCGCAAGGCCGCCTGTCGATCGACCATGGGCAGGTCCATGTTGCCGCTGCTGACATAGCGGCGCAGGGGGGCGACCAGTGCGGACAGCGGACGGTCGGCATTGGAGACGATCTGTGCCAGTTCGATGAGCGTGCGCAGGGCGTTGTCGGTGTAGTGCAGATCGGCGTAGTAGCAGTGGCCCGAGAGGTCCAGGGCAAAGATCGCCTGGTCTTTGCGCATGGCGCGCTTGATCAGAGGATGGCCCACGGGGGCGGGCAGGGCGCGGCCGCCGGCGGCCTCCACCACCTCGCGCACCACCCGTGAGGCGCGCAGGTCGTGGACGATGGTCGCGCCGATGTGGTGCTGCAACAGCCGCTGGGCGATGAGGGCGCCGACCAGGTCGGGTGGCACCAATTGGCCTTGGTCGTCCACCACGGCGGCACGGTCGGCGTCGCCATCGAAGGCGATGCCAAAGGCGCAGCCGTGTTTTTGCGTGCAGAACATGAGCCCGTCCAAGGCGCCCTCCTCGAAGGGGTCGGGGGAACGGTTGGGGAAAAAGCCATCGAGTTCGAAGTTGAGCTTGTGCAGCCAGACATGGGGGAAATGGTCGAAGACCTTGTCGACGCTGATACCACCCACCCCATTGCCGGCGTCGACGGCAATCTTCATGGGGCGCACGCCGCGCAGATAGGGGCGCATGACGCAGGAGTAGTCATAACGCGGGTCCTTGCGTTCCACCACCGGTGTGCACGGGCGGTCGAAGCGTGGCGGGAGGCATACCCGCTGGCGTACTTCGTTCAGGCCGTTGCCATCGTACAGGGGTAGGGCGTCGGCGGCGCAGAGTTTGAAGCCGTTGTATTCCGGTGGCAGGTGGCTGGCGGTGATCATGAGGCTGCCGTCGTAACCGTCTTCGGCACCATACCAGTAGAGCAGGGGGGTGCTGCAGCAACCGATGTGGGTGACCTGGTGTCCGCCGGAGCGCAGGCCGACGCTGACCGCCTCCGCCAGTGAGGTCGAACTGATGCGGTTGTCGTGTCCGACGACGAAGCGGCCATCCCCTTCCCGCACCACGTCGCCGAAGGCGCGGGCGATGGCGATGGCCGTCTCGCAGTTGAGTTCCCGGTCCGCCAGGCCACGGATGTCGTAGGCGTGAAACAGGCGGTCGAGTTGCTCGGGTGACATGCGCTGGATGTCCTCTGCCGATGTCGCGTTGGTTCAGGCCTTGCCCTTGGCGGCCAGACGTTTTTCCACCTCCAGGACGTGCCGCGTGGTGGTCAGCACCGTGTCCGGATTGAGACTCATGGAGTCGATGCCGAGTTCCACCAGGTACT
Source organism: Gammaproteobacteria bacterium (assembly GCA_024762755.1). GTDB lineage: Bacteria > Pseudomonadota > Gammaproteobacteria > SZUA-152 > SZUA-152 > JANTGX01. The sequence goes on along the minus strand of JANTGX010000070.1, from coordinate 40 downwards.
CGGCCATCTCCGGATAGTCCGAGGGTGCCTGGCCGCAGAT
>JANTGX010000069.1 GCA_024762755.1 Gammaproteobacteria bacterium | reverse complement strand
CCGAGGCGACCGTGTCAGCAAGGCGGAGAGAGGTACTGCCCATCATCATCGAGCGCCGGGTTTACACGCCGCGGCCTCTGATGAGCAAAAAGCTGGCGACGCTCAAATCACCTGGGCTCGCATGCCCCCCCGGGGCCTGGCCGTCCGTTCTTCGAAGATCGTGCCAGCCCCGAGGACTCGATACATAAAGCCTGGGAATCTGCCGGATTTAGGACTGATCTGCTGCGGAAAATCCATTTCGGCCAGCTTTTCTGATCCAAAATGGCTTTCCCTCGCGACGATCGCCTAAACCCGACAGACTCCTAGCTCAGGGTTTCTTCTGGTAATGCTCGCCGCCCAGATAGCCCTGTTCGACGGTGATATTGGCCGGGCGGAAGATATCCACCTTGCGGAAAAACTGGTCCACCACATAGACCCGGCCATCTTCGTCGACGGCTATACCGGCCGGCAGCATGAAACGGCCAGGCCCCGGGAGCTGGCTACGTTCGCCGGCAAACATCAGCAGCTCGCCTTTGTTGTTGAAGATCTGAAAATTGCCGAAGGCCGAGTCGACCACGTAGATGTTTCCTTCGCGATCCGTAGCGATGCCCTTGGGCCGGGCAAACTGCCCCACCTTGCGACCCACACTACCAAAGGCAAATTTGAAGTTGCCATCGCGATCGAAGGCCTGCACGCGGAAGTTGCCGGCATCCGTCACATAGACGGTGCCATCGGGAGCGGTGGCGGCCTGCAGCGGGAGGTTGAAATTGCCTTCCTCTTTGCCCCGGGTACCGATGGTCTTCAGCAGCTCGCCACTCTGCGCATCGAATATCAGCAGGTGATGCTCCTGCGTGTCGATGCCGCCGGTATCCACCACGTAGACCCGAGTCTCGTCGGGGCTCACGGCTACGCCGGAGGGGCGATGCAAGATGCTGCGGTCACCAAAACCGCGCAGGAATTTACCATCACGATCAAAGACGACCACGCGTTTGGCCGTGTTGTCGGCGACATAGATCTCGCCAGACTTGGTGACAGCGATACCGATGGGCTTGCGCAGCCTACCAGGCCCTTCGGTGCCCAACAGTTTGAAATCCTTGCCCGGCACGTCGAACATGACGACGGCGCGCTTGACCGTATCGGTGACATAGACCCGGCCCTGGTGGACCCCGACGCCATAGGGTTTGCCCAGGCCATCGGCACTGCCCATGGTGCCAGTGGCAAACTGACGCAGACGATCACCGGCGGTGACCTCCTTGACATCGAAACTGGAGGTCAGGGTGCGCTCGTAGTAGAAGCGAGGAGGCTCCGGCGGCGGCGGATAGACGAGTTCGAACTTGTTCTGCCGCACCTCCTCACCGGCGCACCCGGCCAGCACCAAGACAACCCCCAACAGAACAAAAGCGCGATACATAATTGATTTCATAGTTATTTTGTGTGACAGGTGAAACATAACACCTCGGCGTCGGCGCGCAACAAAAGTTTACGGGAAGGGTCGTGTACGTTGTGACAGGTCATGCATTCGACATTGCCATTGTATAGCTTGACGCCGTTGTTGAAGCCATTCGGCGTATCCGGCGGACGGAAGTCGACGTCTTTGAAGCTGAGGCCGGCGTACTGCATGGAGATGGGATGGTCGTTGCGCAGGTCGGTGCCGAGCATCTTGACCGTGATGTCGTGGGCCACCTGGCCATTGTGGCATTTGCCGCAGCTCTCGATGTTGTCGTTGGGATTGATCTTCATGTGCATGGCGCTGTCCTGCGTCGGATCGAAGGTCACCGGCTTGAATACCACCATGTCCACGGCCATGGTGCCATCGTGACAGGAAAGACAGAGCATGCTGATGGGGTTGGGCGTCTTGGTCTTGTTGTCCAGGCTGGGGCTGTCGTAGAGATCGTAATTGCTAAGAGCAGGGACGTAGCGGTTCCAACCGTCGATACCGCCGAAACTGGCCGGCTCGACGCCCGCCTCTTCTGGTGGAATATGACAATACACGCAGGAATAGCCGTAATCGGAAAAGGCCACCCCGGACATGGCGACCACACCCGCGCGGGCATTCAGACCAGTGAAGTCGTGCTTCGAGCCGAGAATGGGATCGCTGGCGCCGAGTACCGGGTCGCCCACGATGGCGGCGGCAACGGCATAACTGGCGATGGCGAACGTGCCCAGCGCGGTGAACATCAACCTCAGCCCAAAGGCCGGTTTATTGGGTCTGTGCGACATGCTTTCTGATCCTGATGACGAGCGGCCACCCTGACTCGCCCCCTCTATCTACCCTTTGTCGGCTTTCTGCACGTTAGGTTTAGAGCCAACCCCCCAAATCGACGCGGTCTCCGCGGCTTGGCGCCTTGAAACCTGCCGATTCACAGCGGCCTCCGAGACCCACGCGACGCCCCCTCAGACGCCGTAGTCACGCTGCCGCGGCCATTGCGCGGCCCTCAAAGCCCGGTCGATGTCTCAGAGACGAAATTCGCCGGCACCCTCAGCGACGCCCCGGACAACCCAATAATCCATGCACAAACAAGCCACTGGCTCGCCCCAGGCTGCGGAACAGAGTAGCGCAAATGGTTTTTTTACGCCACAATCGGCGACCCGCAGGCCGGGCTGCGTTGACGGGTGGCCAAGGCTGCAACATGACGAGGGTAGCATGAAAAATAGAGTTGTCAGGTCCGGAATTGCCCTGCTGGCGCTTTTCAGCCTCACCGCCACGGCAGAAGCCCTCGATGGGGCAAAGATTTACACGGAGAACTGCGCCATCTGCCACGGCGACGAAGGCAATGCCAAGACCGCGGCTCAGAACGGCCTCACGCCTCCCCCGCGCGACTTCACCACCACCGAGGCGGCCATGGAACTGAGCCGCGAGCGAATGATCTACGCCGTCACCAACGGCCGCCGCGGTACTGCGATGATGGCCCACAAGGGGCGTCTCAGCCCCGCCGAGATCGAGAGCGTGGTCGACTACATCCGCGAAAACTTCATGCGCACGCCGGTGGCGTCGCCGAGCGACGAGCCGCCATTACTGCGCCTGGGCGAGGCCATCTACACACAGAACTGCGCCGTCTGCCATGGCGACAAGGGCAACACCGCCTATTGGGCACGCAATGGACTCAACCCCCCGCCCCGCGACTTCACCGGGCAAGAGGCCAAGTCCATCCTCACCCGCAAGCGCATGATCACCTCCGTCACCCACGGCCGCGAGGGCACCGGTATGCAGCCCTTCCAGAGCCGCCTCTCCCCGCAGGAGATCGAGGCGGTGGTGACATTCATTCGCTACCGTTTCATGGGCGTCTCGCCCGAACACGACTCCGGCCTGGTGCCGCGCATGCAGGCCGAGGCGGCCAATACGCCGACAGCGAGCCCCCAACCCACGCCGGCACCGGCCGCGCCACAGCATCGGCCAGCCCCGGCACCCAGCCCTGCCACCGCCCCGTTGGGTGGTACGCAGACCAGCCAGAGCGAACCCAGTGTCGACATGCAGTTGCCCTTGCCGAAGGGCTTGCAGGGTGACCCCCTCAAGGGCCGCGACTTCTACATGAAGAACTGCTTCACCTGCCACGGCGTCAAGGGCGACGGCAATGGCCCGCGCGCCTACTTCAACATTCCACGGCCACGCAACTTCACCAGCGCCGAATCGCGCCGCCTGCTCAACCGCCCCCGCATCTTCAAGAGCATCACCGAAGGCCGCCTCGGCACCGTGATGCCGGCCTGGGGCAAGGTACTGAACGAACAACAGGTCGCCAACGTCGCCGAGTTCGTCTATCAGGCCTTCATTCAGGCCGCCACGCCTGGCGGGGTGGACGGCGCCGATCAGGCCGATAAAAAAAAAGCCCGCCAGCCCCTGAACTGAGTGCCGGTGCGCATGAACGCGGACGCGCCATCTACAACTTCCGCTGCTATTACTGTCATGGCTATTCCGGTGATGCTCGCACCCTCGCCGCCACCTTTCTGAGCCCGCCGCCACGCAATTTCATCGCCACCGAACCCGGCACCCTGAGCCGCGAGGCGATGATCCATACCGTCAGCCAAGGCAAGCCGGGGACCGCCATGAAGGGCTTTGCCAATGCCCTCAAACCGGAAGAGATCGCCCTGGTGGTGGATTTCGTGCGGCAGGAATTCATCGAACAGAAGGCCCGCAACACCCGCTATCACACGCCGGAGAACGGCTGGGAAGACCACCAGCAATATGCTCCCGCCTACCCCTTCGCCCTCGGCGAGATCGCCCTCGACACACCCTGGGCCGAGCTGACCCCGCAACAGCAACTCGGCAAGCGCATCTTCATGCAGAGCTGTATCAGCTGCCATGACCGCGCCAAGGTGCGCGACGAAGGCACGATCTGGGACCCGCGACCGGTCTCCTACCCCCGCAATCGATACTCACACCGCGCCGATGGGCGGACCGATGCCGTCTCCGGTGCCACGCCCTACGCGCAGCACGACGTCTCGCCCGAGACGGGCGAATTGAGCGAACTGGAAGAGAAGGGGAAACGGCTGTGGCTGGGGAACTGCGCCTTTTGCCACGCCGCCGATGGCACGGGCAAGAACTGGATCGGCAGCTTTCTCGAACCCCACCCCCGAAACCTGACGGATGCGGCGTTCATGGCGGACATGGACCGGGAGCGGCTGGCACGGACGATTCGCGAAGGCCTGCCGGGCACCACCATGCCGGCCTGGAAGTCCGTCCTCGGCGAAGCGCAGATCGAGGCCCTCATGGCCTACATCAGCCGCGCCTTCCACCCTGTTGCGGGGATCGCCGAGGAACATTGAGCCCCGGCGGCGCAGCTCAGATCTGCACGTAGGCCCAGCCTTCGCGCTGGCGTTGGATCACCTCACCGATGGCGGTCGGCACCACCTTGGCCTCGGGCAGCAGGATGACGTCGATGTTCTTCTCCCGCTTGAGGCGCTTGATGGCATTGCTGCAGGCCTTGAAGGTCAGGTTGTCGTAACGCGCCTGCAACTCGCGGATACGCTCGGCAAAGGGGGTGGTGTCGACCCGCAACAGATCCAGGCCACGACCGTTGGCCAACACCTCGACGGCGACCGGCCGCGCCGCACCGCCGGCGTGTCGTGCCAGCAAGCCCTCGGCCTCGTCGAGCAGGGTCGCCAGGCGATGGGAATCGGCCGTGGTCACGTGCAACACCACGCGCCAGGGTTCGTTGTCGGCGGCGCCGGTAGCGCCCCCCAGCTGCAGCGACTGGGCGATCTCCAGCAGATTGCCCGCCGGTTGCCGTATGTCGTGCATGTTCCAGCCCAGCAAGACGCCCACACCCAGCGCGATGCTCGCCGCGATGCTGGTGACCAGCCGTGAGCGGCGGCGTGGCGGCGTGAGGGCGCTGTCGCGTGGCGGCTCGGGTGGGTGTGCATAGGCGTGCTGCAACAGCTCACGCACCTTCTGCAGATCGCACAGACGGGCGTTCAGCGTCTCGTTCCGGCGCAACTCGTCGAGCAGCAGCTCGCGCTCCTCGTCGTCCAACTCACCATCGATGAAGGCATTCAGATATTCGTCTGAAAAGTCTTCCATGCGACTCATGATATTCTCCTGATACGCCCGGCGCCCTCCGCCGGCCGTGATTTGTATTGCAACAGATTGCCTGCCAACGCCTTACGCGCGCGGCACAAACGGCTCATCACCGTACCGATGGGTATCTGCAGGATCTGCGATACCTCGGCATAACTGAACCCCTCCAGGTCCACCAGGGTCACCGTCTGCCGCTGGCCCTCGGGCAGCTTGGCGATGGCGGCGCGGATGGTATCGACCAGGCACTGCTGTTCGTGTTGCTGTTCCGGTGTCTTGTCGTCACTCATCGGCCAGTCGTCGATATCCTCCATCGGCCGCTGGCGACGAAAATGGTCCCGCCAGCAATTGGCCAGGATGCCGAACAACCATTTCTCGATGGCCTCCGGCTTGCGCACTTGGTCCAGCTTGCGCAACGCCTTGGTCAGCGCCTCCTGGGTCACCTCGTCGGCCAAGGCCGGATCGTGACTCCAGGAATAGGCAATGCGGTACATGCGCGGCCGAAATCCCCCCAGCGACTTCCTCAACTCGTTCTGTCGATTGAACAGCTTCAATGGATTCATACACCCCCTCCCCCTTGGCCTCGCAGACGCACGAAACCGATTGACGTCCTGCCACCCTGAAATAGACGCAGAAAGGGCGGCGAGTATTCCCTCAACCCTGCTCTCTTTTTGTAATTTCGGCAAGTTTCGCCCATGCGCCCACCTTTTCGTCATCGAGTGGAATAATTCCTTTCTATATAGCGTCTCCCCGTTCGAGCTAAATTCAGCTTGCCTGATAGCTCGGCAGTGTTTTGTTATTAGAAAATCAATTAGTAACGAAACAATAATATTATTAATTAATGATACGCCTATTGAGGAGGAGTAACCCCATGTTGAAGCACGCAGCCAAGTGGCCCGCCACACTCGCATTGCTGTTGCTGGCCCTGGCCGGTTTTCAGACTGCCATCGCCGCCGACAAGCCTTTCGCGGAGAAAAAGATCGTCCTGCAGATATCCGACCCCAACCCCTTCAAACAGACACTCGTCCTGAATGTCGCCAACAACATCCTCAAGGAATACGGCACCGACAACGTGGCAATGGAGATCGTCGCCTTTGGCCCCGGCGTGCGCCTGCTGTTTGCCGACAACGCCAACAAAGCCCGCATCAAGGCCCTGGCCGATAACGGCGGCGTCACCTTCCATGCCTGCAGCAACACCATCAAGAACATGACCAAGCAGCTCGGCTACGCCCCAGAGATCAACCCCATCGCCGGCAAGAGCGGCCCGGGTGTTGTCCGTATCCTCGAACTGGTCGACCAGGGGTACGTCCTGGTCAAGCCCTAAGCAACGAGCCTCAATGCGCTAACGCGACGAATCAAAGAATCAAGGGAGAATAAGAATGAATCAGCTTTTCAAGAAGACGCTACTGGCCGCCGCCGTCACCGCTGGCATGGCCGCCACCATGCAGGCTCAGGCCGCCAACTGGCTGATGCTGCAGGGTACCGAACCGGCGGATGCCGCACCGCGCGCCAAACTGTGGGGCTTTCTGCAGCCGACCTATCGTGCCACTAAGGGCTCCAAGGTCGCAGCAGGTGCGTGGGCAGGGGAGCCGGCCCAGTTCAATCTCATCGCTCCTCACCTGAGCAGCAACAAAGAGTTCAGTATCCATCGCGCCCGTATCGGTGTGCGCGGCGTCGGTTTCCCGCTCAACGCCAAGGTCAACTACTTCTTCCTCGCCGAATTCGGCAGTAACGGTATCACCTGGCCCAATGGCGGTGATGGCCAGGCCCGCATCACGGACGCCAGCGTGACCTACAACTACATCCCTGGGGCGCGCATCCGTGCCGGCCTGTTCAAGACGCCGACCGCCGAAGAGGGCCTGCAGGCCATCCATGTCTTTGATTACGTAAATTTCACATCCTTCTCGAATCAAATGTTGTTAGAGCGTTACTTCACAACCGACGGTGCTGGCACCTATGTCACTCCCACGGATAACAGTAATGTTGGCGGCCCAAATGGACCCAACGCACCGGTAGGTGCATTCCGTGACATCGGCGTACAGGTCTTCGATACCTTCAAGACCGGCGGCTGGGACACCAGCTATGCCGTCATGATCGGCAACGGCAACGGCATCAACCGCGGCGACAACAACGACCACCTGGACAAATATTTTTACCTGTCCACCGAAAAGGTGTTCGCCGGCAAGGGGCCGCGCGTGCAGAGCCTGAAGCTTTTCCTCTGGGCCCAGACTGGCAAACGCGACTTGCAAATCTTTGATAAAACATCTGGCAAATACACTGATCCCGAAACCTTCGACCGCAAACGTCGCGGCCTCGGCTTCACCTTCCGCAAGGACAAGTACCGCGCCGCGGCCGAATACATGACCGCCGACGGCATGATCTTCAATGGCACCGACGGTGGTGCCAAGGTTGGCTCAAAATCCTCTGCGGCAACGGGTAACGTTGTGGCCTCATTCAATGTCGAGCCGAACGAAAAGGCCAAGGGCTATTACGTCCACCTCGGCTATGCGGTTCTGCGTCAGCTGGAGCTGGATGTGCGCTATGACACCTTGGACAGGGCCACAGAAACGGCTGCCAAAGAGCGCAAATTCAAGACGACCACCCTGGGTGCCCAGTGGTTCTTCGACAAGAAGAACCGGATCACCTTCAACTACGAAATCCGCAGCGCCGAGGCACCCAATCTGCCGTCCACACACAACGCCAACAAGATCCTCGACGAAATGGACAATCGTGCCTCGGTTCAAATCACGAGCATTTTCTAAGCGCACTTAAAGACGCATAACAACACGGCCAACATGGCCGCCTTCCCCATCGCCCCGGTTCGTCCGGGGTTTTTTTTGCCTGCCGGTCAGGCAGGGATCACGACGGCGCGGCGAGCAGGGCCTGCAGGAAGGGCGGCAGGACGAAGGCCGCGCGATGGATCTCGGGGCTGTAGTAGCGGGTCTCGAAGGGGCGGGCCTGGGCATCGGCCTCGCGCAGGCCGGCCACCGCCTCATCCTTGCGGGCGACGGTGGCGGACCACCAGCCCGAGGGGTAGATGGGCTGGGGGAACTGCAGGGTACGTACGTCGCCGAAGCCGGCGCCACGCAGGGTAGTGTGCATGTCGACGAGGATCTTCTGGTGCAGGAGGGGCGATTCGCTCTGCTGCACCACCATACCGCCGGGGCGCAGGGCGCGCAGGCAGTCGACGTAGAAGGGGTGCGAGAAGAGCCCCTCGGCGGGGCCGATGGGGTCGGTGCTGTCGACGATCACCACGTCCAGGCTGTCTGCCGGGGCGTCCTTCAGCCACTGGATGCCGTCGCCGAAGTGCAGCGTCGCGCGCGGGTCGTCGTTCAGCTCGCACAGTTCGGGGAAGAACTGCTCCGCCAAGCGCGTCACCCGCTCGTCGATCTCCACCTGCACGGCGGTACCCACCTCGGGGTGACGCAGCACCTCCCGCAGGGTGCCGCAATCGCCGCCACCGATGATCAGGACATCGCGCGGCGCGGCGTGGGTGTAGAGCACCGGGTGGGCCATCATCTCGTGATAGATGAAGTTGTCGCGGCTGGAGACCATGGTGCAGCCGTCGATGACCATGAGCCTGCCGAAGTCCGTGGTCTCGTAGATCTCGATGTGCTGATAGGGGGTCTGTTCGTCGGCCAGCTTGCGCCGGATGCGCAGGGAGAAGGCCGTGCCGGTCCCTTGGGCAATTTCGGTAAACCAGTTGTCATCGAGCGCGCTCACGTGGCGGTCCTCCGGCAGCGGATAAGGGAGGCGGATTATCCGCCTTGCGCGGCGCCCTGCCAATGCATCGACCCGACACGTGCCTGGGGTAGAATGGCCGCCCCAGCCGCGTCGGACCCACCACCATGACTCAGCGCCAGGATGCCCGCGACATCTACAACTTCGCCCA
>JANTGX010000068.1 GCA_024762755.1 Gammaproteobacteria bacterium | reverse complement strand
GATTTCGCACCGTCACCGGCGAATGCCGGGAGGGCGATTGATCAGGGTTTACTTGAAGTCGTCTAGCTACAGCACTGATTCACGGTTCTTTTGATCTGTCATCCCATGACCCAGTTGGGTCAGGCGTCGGTGCCGAAGGGCCTCAGTCTTCCGCCTGGAGCACCATCAGGGGCACGTCGGGCTGGCGCGTGACGGTGATGGTGCCGGCGTCGAGGCGGTAGTCGAGGTAACAGTAGTCGCGGGGGTTGGAGAGGATCTGCGGGGTGAAGATGGCGCCGATGTCGCCCGCGCAGTGGGCGGAGCGGGAGATGAGCCCGGGATGACCCTCGCGGTGCAGACGCTGGCCGATGCGCTGGGTGAAGTCGTAGCTGCCGCGCGCCACCAGCTGGGGGTAGTCGGCCAGCTTGGGGCGGAAGTCGAGCAACAGACCGTCGCATTGCACCTGGAAGACGCGGCGTTCGCCCACCACCGGCCGCTCGTGTCTGTCGAAGCCGGCGTCGCGGAGAAAACGCAGCCAGTGATGACTGGTCTCGAAGACGCTGGTCTTTAGGCTGTCGGCACCGTACCAGACGCCGAACTTACCGTCGGAATAGCGACTGCGGGCCCAGTTGTCGAAGGGATAACGGATGGCGGCGCAATAGCGGGCCTGTTCGAAGGGGCGGTTGATGATGGGGGTGTCGCCGAAGTCGGCGGGTTTGGCGGCCATCTCGGCGGCGACGGCGGTCTGCCAGTCGGCAGGGGCGTCGCTGAGGTCGTCGAACAGGTCCTGGGATTCGCGCAGGCTGACGATGTTGCGCAGCCAGTCGTCGTGGAAGTCGGTGCTGCAGAGTTCGCGGAAGAAGCGCTCGATCACCGGCCGCGGGCCTCGTCGAGGTAGCTGCGCAACATGAGCAGGCCGGCGAAACCATACTGGCGCACCACCTGCACCGGGGTGAGGTTGTCGAAGGCGCGGTTGGGTGCGCGCATCCAGGTATAGGCCAGGTCCCGGTTGCGGGGGAACAGCAGGCGCAGGGATTTGTGCACGCTGAGCAGGTGACCAACACGCTCCAGTAGATCGCGATTGCTTCCCAGGGGCTGGCCCTTGCGATAGCGGGTGAGGGTGGTCCGGCTGCCGGCATCGAGGCCGAGCAGATCGAGTTGCTCCTCGTTGCTGAGCCGCCAGTGGGCGAACAACTGCATGACCATGCGGGCGAGCCCCTGTCGGCGCTCTTTGCTGTGCAGGTCGGTGGTGATGTCGGTGCCGTTCAGCAGACTCATGTCGGCCTCCCTTCGTGATGACGCTTAACAGAAAGAACAATTGTTACAATTAATAGAACAAATGTTACGTCATTGCAAGGCGGCACCCAAGGGGACACCGCCCGGTCCCTTGAAAAGTAAGGGCTTCAGGCGCATGTAAGACCCATTCATCGACCTCAAAGGCAGGCATTCATGACACAGGAGTCCCCTGGTATGCGCGATATGCGAGACGCCCCATCGGCAGCCGATGCGCGCACCTTCTGCCACCCCTGGTGGACGCTGCGCCGCGGGGAAGGGCCATTGTTGGCCACGGCACTGCACGCCGGGCATGGTCTGCGCGACGAATTGGGCCGCGTCATGGCCCTCGACGAGGCCACACGCCTGCGTGAGGAAGACCCCTTCACCGACTATCTGGCCGGCGTGGCACCCAGCGCGATCCTGCCCCGTCGCTCGCGCTTCGAGGTGGATCTCAACCGCCCGCGCGACGAGGCGGTCTACCAGCGGCCGGAGGATGCCTGGGGCCTGCCGTTGTGGCAGACCCCGCCGTCGGCGGCGATGGTGGCGCAGTCACTGGCCGAATACGACGCCTTCTACCGGCAGTTGAAGGTTCTGCTGGACGACCTGCAGGCCCGTTATGGACGCTTCGTGGTCTTCGATCTGCACAGCTACAATCACCGCCGCGACGGCCCCGATGCGCCACCCGCCGACCCCGCGGCGAACCCGGAGGTGAATGTGGGTACGGGCAGCATGGACCGCGCCTTCTGGGCGCCGGTGGTGGATCGCTTCATGCACGACCTGGCCGGTTTCGATTTCCTCGGCCGACGTCTGGACGTGCGCGAGAACATCAAGTTCGTCGGTCGCCAGTTCCCGGCCTGGGTGCACAGCCACTATCCACACACCGGTTGTGTGCTGGCCATCGAATTCAAGAAGACCTTCATGGACGAGTGGAGCGGGGTGGTGGAACCCCGCAAGCTGGAGGCCCTGCAAGCGGCCCTGCGCGCCACACTGCCCGGCATCATCGAAACCCTGGAGCGGCTCTGATGGCCGTGGAGGCAGGTGGCATCGAGGCACTGCTGGAGGAGTTGCGCCCGCAACTGCAGCAAGGGTTACCGATCCGGCGCAAACTGCCGGATGGTGGTCGTCTGCACATCGACCGCGCCTTGCCCTTCGTCTGCCTCTATCGTCGTCCCACGACGCATCCCGATGCCGGCACGCCGCGCTTGCTGTTGGGCGAGGCCAGCTACCTCATCGTCGGCGGCGCCTCGGCTGAGGCCGACTTCCTGCAGCCCCTGCTGAGTGCCATCTGCGAGGTCCAGTCCGCGGCCTTCGGCGCCAGCCTGCTGCTCGAACTGTGGGCCGGTGAGGCCGAGGCCGAGGCGGACTTCACCATCGTCGCCCCGCAACGCAACGCCGATGGACCATGGCTGGAGCAGTTCGAGGATGCCTTGCTCGGCATACGCATTGCCGAGCGGACGCCGCGAGTCGACCTGGAATACCGTGAAACCATAGCCCCGCCGGGCATGACGGAGCCGCTGCCGGGTCTGCGCGAAATACACCGTGCCGGTCTGGTGGTACGCCCGCACTATCGAGAGCCGGTCACCGGCGAGATATATCCCTTTCGCCTGCGCGAGTTGCAGCGCGGGCTCGCCCATGCCCTGAAGCGGGCACTGCACGCCTTCAGTCATCGCCACACCCGTCATCGCCCGGCGCATTTCCATGAATTGGGCCGGCACGCCATGACCGCGGCGGTGTTCGAGGCCGATCGCCGCCTGGCGCAGATCGACGCCGCCTTCGACCTGCTCCTGCATGTCACCCCGGTAAACGCCAGCGAGGCCTGGGCGGCCTTTCGCGATGCCGGTTACCAGGGCATCCCCGAGTTCCATTACCGGCCAAGGCCGGTGGAGCCGGGCCTGATGAAGCGGCGCCTGTACCAGATTCCGCTGGAGGAGATCGAGGATCCCACCCTGGTAGCCCTGCTGGAGGCCAAGCGCGATGAACTGGATCGCCAGCTCAGCCTCGTCGCCGATCGCAACACCCCCCGCTTCCTGCGCGGCAGCCAGCAGATCTTCGGCGATCTCGAGCCCTGGCTGGTGCAACTCGCCGAGGAGGTGGTGGCGGCAGTGGCACCGCAAGGGCGGGACGGGCCGCAAGAGACGCCCTTGGACGCCGAGGCCTTTGCCCACGAGGCCCGCGCGGTAGTGTCGGCCTACCGCCAGGAGTGGCCGGCCCTGCCTGCCAAGGTGGTCGTGCGCGACGACGTCACCGGCATCATGGTCTCCCAGGGCAACTTCCTCATCGGCGGCGATGCCCGCGTGCCGCCGCGACGTGTAGAGGCGGCCCTGGCGCACGAGATCGGCACCCATGTGCTCACCTATCACAACGGCCGCGGTCAGCCGCTGCAACTGCTCGCCGCCGGCCTGGCCGATTACGAGCCCCTACAGGAGGGGCTGGCGGTATTGGGTGAATACCTGGTGGGCGGGTTGGACAGTGGCCGCCTGCGCCAACTGGCCGGTCGGGTATTGGCGGTGCACAGCCTGGAGCAGGGGGCCGACTTCGACGAGACCTTCCATCAATTGCACGAGACACACGGTTTCCCTGCCCGCAGTGCCTTTTCCATCACCCTGCGGGTCTATCGCGGCGGCGGCTTCACCAAGGACGCCGTCTACCTGCGAGGCCTGGCCCGTCTATTGAAAAAGCTCGGCGAAGGGCTGACCCTGGAGAGCCTCTATCTGGGCAAGGTCTCGCTGGACGCCCTGCCCCTGATCGATGAACTGCGCTGGCGAAAGGTGCTCGACGACGGCCCCCTGCGTCCCCACTTCCTCAGCTGGCCTCGGGTCGCCGAACGCCTTGCTCGACTCCAGGCGGGGATGGATCTGCAACAATTAATCAAGGAGTGCGAACGATGAAACTGGCCTTTGTCGTCAATGACATCGATACCGAATGGGCCGGCTACACCACTACCCACCTGGCCATGGCCGCCACCAACCTGGGCCACGAGGTGTGGTACCTGGGCGTCGGTGACTTCACCTACGATGCCGACGAGAACGTGCACGCCAAGGCACGTAGCGTGCCCCCACGGCGCTATCGCTCCGACAAGGTCTATCTGCGCACCCTGCGCGGCAAGGAGGCGCGCCAGGAACGCATCACCCTGGAAGAGATGGATGTCCTGTTTCTGCGCAACGATCCCGCGGAAGACGTCATCGAGCGCCCATGGGCCCGGTTGGCCGGCATCAATTTCGGCCGCCTCGCCCGGCGCCATGGAGTGATCGTCGTCAACGATCCAGACGGCCTGGCGGTGGCGGTGAACAAGATGTACCTGCAGTACTTCCCCGCTCATGTGCGTCCGCTCACCCTCATCAGCCGGCAGCGAGACGAGATCAAACAATTCATCCACGACGAGTTGGGCGGCACCGCGATCGTCAAGCCCCTCGCCGGCTCTGGCGGGCGCAACGTGTTTCTCATCACCCCCAGTGAACACGCCAACATCAACCAGATCATCGAGGCGGTCAGCCGCGAGGGTTATGTCATCGTGCAGGAATTCCTGCCCAAGGCCGTGGAAGGGGACGTGCGATTGTTTCTCATGAACGGGCGTCCCCTCACCGTTGCGGGGCATTACGCCGCCTTCCGCCGCGTACGTGACAAGACCGACGAGGATATCCGCAACAACATGACCGCCGGCGGCCGGCATCGCAAGGTCGAGGTGACCGAGCCCATGCTGGCCCTGGCCGAGACCCTACGACCCAAGCTGGTGCAGGACGGCATGTTCCTGGTGGGGATCGATATCGTCGGTGAAGACAAACTCATGGAGATCAATGTCTTCAGCCCGGGCGGGCTGTTTGGTGCCGGTGAGTTGGAGGGGGTCGATTTCTGCCGCGCGGTGATCCACGACCTGGAACGCAAGGTCGAGGCGAAACACCGTTACCATCGGAATTTCAGCAACCCAGAGCTGGCGACTCTGTAATGGCCTGTGTATTAATCGGGGTTACTTTGCGCCATGTCTGCGGATAAACTAGCCGCGTTGTCCCGTTCTAGGAATTTTTTGTACGTCCCACAAGACTCAAAGGAAACACTCATGAACAAGATGCCGAAACTGCTCACCGCTACTGCCCTGACCACCCTGTTGCTGGGTGGCTGCGCCTCCACCGCCGATCTGGAAAAGGCCAATAGCACCGCCGCTGCGGCACAGAAGACCGCGCAAGAGGCCAAGACCACCGCCGCCGAGGCCAAGGCCGCTGCCGACCGTGCCCTGAAGGTCGCCGAAGAGGCGCGCATGACCGCCAATGCGGCCAAGAGCGATTCTGCCACCGCCCAAGAAACCGCCGACAAGGCCCTGAGAGAGGCCGAGGCGGCCCGACGCGAGGCTCAGGCGGCCAGCGAAAAGGCCGATCGCATGTATCAGAAGGCGGTCAGCAAGTAGGCACTGCCGAGGTTGCACGCCGCCCGGGTTGACGGGCGGCGCTGCTCAATTTCGTACGCCTTCTGTCTCCGTCCCTATCTCTGCCGCCGCAGTCTGCGAGCGCGGTACTCCATCTGCTTCCACACCTGCTTCCACACGCGCCTGGTGCATCACTGGGGGCACCAGGCGAAGCGCCAGTGCTTTGATCCCCAATCTCGCCTTCACCCGTGCCGCCATCTCCCACAGGGATGGCTTGCTCGGGTAGGGTCCCAGCAGCACCCGGCACAATCCCCCTTCCTCACACGCCACAAGACCACTCGGCAGCCCTGCCTGCTGCACCCGCGCGAGCAGCCGTTCGGCGCGCTGCCGGTTGCGAAAGGCGCCCAATTGCAGGTGCCAGGCCGGTGCCGGAGCGAAGGCGACGACCCGTTGCGGTAGACCGTTGGCCCGTTTCGCCTCGTCCAGTAAGGACTGCCACTGGGCATCGCTCAGGCGGCCGCCGCCGAGGGCCACCCACTGCGTGACCAAGGGGGTGAGGTTGCCCGCTGCATCGTCGGCATGGGCCTCGAGGTAGAGGCCATCGGGCTCGCGGCTGAGCTTGAAGGCTTGGTCGATGATGCGCACCGGTGTTCCACGGGTGATCTGCGGAAACAGCACGGCGAGGTCTTCCGGGTACATGCGTAGGCAGCCGTGGCTGACCCGCAGGCCGATGCTGTAGGGGCGGTTGGTGCCGTGGATGAGAATGCCGGGGGCATCCAGCTGCATGGCGTAGTCGCCCAGCGGATTGTCTGGCCCTGGCGGGATCAGGCGCTGCGGCGTCTCCCCCTGGGCCAGCAAGGCCGCTGCCATTTCTGCCGGCATGGTCCAACTCGGGCCGGCGATCTTCTCGATCACCTTGAATCGGCCCAGCGGTGTCTCCCAACCCTCGCGGCCGATGCCGATGGGATGGGTGATCACCCGTCGTGCCTGGTCGCGGCCTGGCGGCGGAAAATAATACAGGCGCATCTCGGCCAGGTTGACCACGATGCCCTCCCAGGGCGCTGGTGGCAGCAGAAAGCGCAAAGGGACGACGACCTCGGTACCCTCGCCCGGCAGCCAGGGGTCCACGCCGGGATTGGCGGCGACGATCTCGTTGTAGCCGATGTCGAACCGGCGGGCGATGTCCAACAGGGTATCTGCCTCCTGGCTGACGACCACCTGCGTCCGCCCCACCAGGCGGCTCCCCTCGGGCGGCAGGGGAAAGGTGGCGGCCATCACCGGCAGCGCCGTGCACAGGCCGACGAGGAGGGGCATCAGGCGGCGGGTCAGTTTTCGAACCAGGAGGGACATGGCGTATTCACGGCTGTGACTGGGGACGGCTTGAGACTGCATGGTACCGGCTACGGCGGCGGATAGGGAGTCTGTGCGGGTGGGGGGAGGGCATTACTGTACTAAAACACTCGGCTTTTATGCTAGGATCACCTGTATTACGCTTAATGCCAAGACGATTTCGCACCATCGACTGACCGGACAGGGGTCCGGAACGAGGTAACACCATGACCGACAAGCCACAGGATGACACGCCACAGGACAACGGGGCCGCCCTCGCCAGCATCATGATCTCGCTGCTCAACAACTGGGGTGTTGAGGACCGGGACAAGATCACCCTGCTGGGCCTTCCCGTCGAGACCAAGCCGCGCTCGCTGCAGCGTTATCACCACGGCACACCGTTGCCCGATGACGAAGAGGTCTACACCCGCGTCGAGCACCTGCTGGGTATCGAACAGTCGCTGGGCCTGGCCAACCCCCTCAACGACCGTGCCGGCGTGCTCTGGCTCTACCGCCGCAACCGCCGCCTGCACGGACGCACGCCCATCTCGCTCATGATCGAGGAGGGGCTGGCCGGCATCGTGCGCGTGCGCCGGGAGATCGATTGTTCCTTCGACTGGTATCTGGACGAGCAACAGGCCAAGTCGGCCATGGCGAAGTCCAAGACCTGACCGCCATGCCCGCCTACCCGGCGGGCATTTCTTCATTCGCTGACGATGCGATAGCACGGCTCGTAGGCCTTACCCGGCAGCTTCATGCGCTGCTGTTCGACGAAGGCCCGCAGCAGCTGGTCGAGGGGCTCGAGGATCTCCCGGTCGCCACGAATCTCGAACGGTCCATGGGCCTCGATGGCCCGAATTCCTTCTTCCTTTACGTTACCGGCGACGATGCCGGAAAAGGCTCGGCGCAGATTGGCGGCCAGGCGGTGGTTCGGCTGGTCGCGGTGCAGCTCCAGCCGCGCCATGTTTTCATGGCTCGGTTCGAAGGGCTGTTGGAACTCCGCGTCGATGTGCAGGAGCCAGTTGAAATAGTAGGCGTCGCCGTTGGCATGGCGATACTGCCGCACCGCTTGCATACCATTGAGCATCTCGCGCGCCACCAGGGCGGGATCGTCGATGATGATCTTGTATCGTTGCTGCGCCTCGAAACCCAGGGTCTGTTCGACGAAGTGGTGTATCTGACGGAAATACGCCTCGCTGCGCTTCGGCCCACTGAAGACGAGGGGGAAGGGCATCTCGGCATTTTTCGGGTGCAACAGGATGCCGAGCAGGTAGAGGATCTCCTCCGCCGTCCCCACGCCACCGGGAAACACCACGATGCCGTGGCCGGCCCGCACGAAGGCCTCCAGGCGCTTTTCGATGTCGGGCAGGATCACCAGTTCGTTGACGATGGGGTTGGGCGACTCGGCGGCGATGATGCCCGGCTCGGAGATGCCGAGGTAGCGGCCGTCGTGCACACGCTGTTTGGCATGGCTGATGGTGGCTCCCTTCATCGGCCCCTTCATGGCGCCAGGGCCGCAGCCGGTGCCGATATTCAGGCCCCGCAGCCCGAGTTCATGTCCCACCTCCTTGGTGTATTCGTATTCCTCGCGGTCGATGGAATGGCCACCCCAGCAGACCACCAGGTCCGGCTCGACATGGGTGCGCAGGATATTGGCGTTGCGCAGGATATGGAAAACGGCATTGGTGATACCGCTGGAGTCGTCCAATCGAAAGCGCCCGCTGTGCTCGATCTCGCTGCGTTCGTAGACGATGTCACGCAACACGGCAAACAGATGTTCGCGAATACCCAGGATCATCTCGCCATCGACGAAGGCGCTGGGCGGTGCATTGATCACCTCGAGTTCGATGCCGCGTTCCTCCGGCACCACGTGGATATCGAAGTCGTGAAACCGCTGCAACACCTCGCGGGTGTCGTCCAGGGTGCTGCCTACGTTGAGCACCGCCAGGGCGCAGCGTCGAAAGATCTCGTAGCAGCCGCCCGATTCGCTGGTGTGCACCAGATCGGCGACCTCCTGCTGGGAGAGAATATCCAGATGCCCATAGGGGGCTACGCGTACGCTGTGTTTTCCGTCGCTCATACCGCCTCGATCTCCTGTTCCATCACCGGCCGATTCACAGGCTCAGGCAAATGACAACAATGTTCGCCCGTGCCAAAACTTAGTGCCGCTATTTAACCCGCTTTGTCAGCCTTGTACCAGTACCCTGGTCGAATTGCGCCGTGTGTGGCATTGAATAACCGTCATTGCACTCACATATCCTTTGTTGTTTCCAGCTGAGTGATCAACCCATATTCGTTTCCCACCGAGGAGATCGACATGATGAACCCGTTGCGTAGTCGTCAGCTCCACCTGTCTGTTGTTTTCGCCATACTCTGTAGCCTCTTGTTGCTGGGCCAGGCACTGCCTATTCAGGCGGCAACGGCCATTCCACCACTGACTCTCAACGACCATGGCCGGCCTTCGCTCTCGCCCATGCTGAAGTCGGTGATGCCGGCGGTGGTCAATATCTCGACC
>JANTGX010000067.1 GCA_024762755.1 Gammaproteobacteria bacterium | reverse complement strand
CTACGCCACCGCCCTGCGCGAGGTGTTGGGTGCATGAATTCATTGGCCACAGAGTCACAGAGGGACACAGAGAAAGCCTTTTTTCATTGTCTCCGTGTTCTCCGTGACTCTGTGGCGAGTTCCTTTAGTTCGCAGGAATGACCCGACCTACATCCAACTGAAAAATGTCCGAGAACACCATGAGCACTGAACCCCTGATCTTCGAACTCGCACGACCCGGCCGCGTCAACCGCGCCCAGTCGGCGCACCTGGGTGGGGACCTCGACGGCATTCCCGAGGCCCTGCGGCGCAAGCGTCCGCCGCGCCTGCCCGAGGTGTCGGAACTGGACGCCGTGCGCCATTACACGCGCCTGTCACAGAAGAACTTCTCCATCGACACCCACTTCTACCCGCTGGGTTCCTGCACCATGAAATACAATCCGCGGGCCTGTAACACCCTGGCCTCGTTGCCCGGTTTCCTAAATCGTCACCCGCTGCAGCGGACGCGGGACTCGCAGGGCATCCTCGCCTGCCTGTGGGACCTGCAGGAGATGCTGAAGGAGGTCACCGGCATGCGCGCGGTGTCGCTGACCCCCATGGCCGGGGCGCAGGGCGAGTTCGCCGGCGTGGCCATGATCCGTGCCTACCACGATGCGAGAGGCGACACGGCGCGCAGCGAGATCCTGGTGCCGGACGCCGCCCATGGCACCAATCCCGCCACCGCCACCATGTGCGGCTATAGCGTGCGCGAGATCCCCACCGACGCGCAGGGCGACGTGGACCTCGAGGCCCTGCAGGCCGTGCTGGGGCCGCACACGGCGGGCATCATGCTCACCAATCCCTCGACCCTGGGGGTGTTCGAGCGACACATCCACGAGATCGCGCACCTGGTGCACGCCGCCGGCGGTCTGCTCTACTACGACGGCGCCAACCTCAACGCCATCCTCGGCAAGGTGAAGCCGGGCGACATGGGCTTCGACGTCATCCACATGAATCTGCACAAGACCTTCGCCACTCCCCACGGCGGTGGCGGTCCGGGCGCCGGGCCGGTGGGCGTGAGTGAGCGCTTGCAACCGTTCATGCCCATCCCGGTGGTGGGGCGCGAGGACGACGGCAGCTTCCGCTGGCTGGACGAGCGCGACCTGCCGCAGAGCATCGGCCGCCTGTCGGCGCACATGGGCAATACCGGCATCCTGCTGCGCGCCTACATCTATGCCCTGATGCTGGGCCGCGAGGGCATGGTGCGCATCGCCGACTACGCCACCCTGAACGCCAACTACCTGATGGCGCGCCTGACGGAGGCCGGCTTCGACATGGCCCTGCCCGCGCGCCGCGCCACCCACGAGTTCATCCTCACCCTCAGGCGCCAGGCGAAGGAACCGGGGGTGACGGCCATGGACTTCGCCAAGCGCCTGCTCGACTACGGCTTTCATGCGCCCACCACCTACTTCCCGCTGATCGTCCCCGAGTGCCTGCTCATCGAGCCCACGGAGACGGAATCGAAGGAGACCCTGGACGCCTTCGTCGAGGCCATGGCGGCGATCCAGGCCGAGGCCGAGGAGGACGTGGAGACCCTCAAGGGCGCGCCCTACACCCTGCCCGTGCGGCGCCTGGACGACGTCAAGGCCGCGCGCGAACTGGACCTGCGCTGGCGGGCCGAGGACTGAGGGCCCACATCGACCCGTCGCGCCGTGACCGTGTTCGTCGCCCGGTGCCACGAGGTGATAGTCTGGGGACGGACTCCACGGGCCCAGAGACCGGGCCGGCATGGCGGTGATGGGACGTGTGCCCTCTCTGTGTGAAAACGATGACCTGAAAAACGACCTGAAAACAATCTGAAAACGACCTGAAGGAAACCCGATGTCAGCGCTGATCTGCGGCTCTTATGCCTATGACACCATCATGGTGTTCCACGACAAGTTCAAGAACCACATCCTGCCGGACAAGGTGCACATGCTGAACGTCTCCTTCCTGGTGCCGGACATGCGCCGTGAATACGGAGGTTGCGCCGGCAACATCGCCTACAACCTCAAGCTGCTCGGCGATGAACCCATCCCCATGGCCACCGTGGGTGGCGATTTCGATCTGTATGCCAAATGGATGGACGAGTGCGGCATCACGCGCGAGCACATCCGGGTCTTCGACGATACCTTTACCGGCCAGGCCTTCATCACCACCGACGAGGACGACAATCAGATCACGGCCTTTCACCCCGGCGCCATGAGCCTGTCGCACGAGAATCGCATCACGGACGCCCGCGGCGTGACCCTCGGCATCGTCTCGCCGGACGGCCGCGACGGCATGATCGAGCACGCCGAGCAGTTTGCCGAGGCCGGTATCCCCTTCGTCTTCGATCCCGGCCAGGGTATGCCCATGTTCACCGGAGAGGACCTGCTGCGTTTTACCGAGCAGGCCACCTGGATCACCCTCAACGACTACGAGGCGCAATTGTTCGAAGAACGCACCGGCCTCTCGCCGCACGAGATCGCCGGCCGTGTGGAGGCCCTCGTCATCACCCTCGGCGGCCAGGGTTCGCACATCTACACCGAGAAGCACCGCATCGAGATCCCGCCGGCCCCGGTGACCGCGGTGAACGACCCCACCGGCTGTGGCGATGCCTACCGCGCTGGTCTGCTGCACGGCCTGGACAGGGACATGGATTGGGAGACCATCGGCCGCATCGCCTCGCTCATGGGGGCCATCAAGATCGAGCACCACGGTACGCAGAACCACCGCTTCACCGCGGACGAGTTCGAGGCCCGTTTCGAGGCCGCCTTCGGCCGCAGCCTTTGACGCCGGGCTTCAGCCGGTGGATCAGCGGCCGTTAAGGGGATACCGATTCTGCGAGTATTAACGAGGAACCAATGAGGGAGGTCTTGCGCCGCTTTAAGCCGCGTCTACGCGGGCAGTCGATCCACTCCCTGCTGATCCTCAGCTTCGTCATCGTTGCCCTGTTGCCGGTGACGGTGCTGGGGGTGAAGAGCTACTACGCGGCCTGGGACAACGTCTGGCAGGAGATCCGGGAGAAGCATCAATCGCTGGCGGAGAACCTGGCGGCGCCCATCAGCCAGTACCTCGACGACCGGCGCATGGCCATCTCCCAGCTGCGCGAGAAGGTGGAGAGGGTAGGCCTCGACGATCCCCGGCAGACCGCCCTCACCCTGGGGCAGGGGCTGGACTACCTCAGCGGTTTTCGCGCCGTGTTCCTCATCGACGATCACCTGCGCATCGTCAGCCAGGCCAGCAGCTATTCCGTCTATGGCCACGACGTCAGCCACCTCGACATCGGCCCGGAGCGCTACCTCGACAGCCTGTTCCGCTCTGGTCAGACCTTCGTCAGCCCGGTGGTGATGAACCCCTACACCAATCGCACCACCATCCTCATCGGCACCCTGCTCGACCGGCGCTCCCGCGATGGCCACCAGCTGCTGCTGGTGGGCGAGCTGAAGATCGACGACATCGAGGCCCTGCGGCGCAGCATCCACTTTGGCGCCGAAGGACACGCGGCCATCGTCGACAATCTTGGGCGGGTGATCGCCCATCCCAATCCCGAGTGGATGAGCACGTATGTCAAGGATCTGTCCGGGCTCTCGGTGGTGAAGAAGATGATGGCCGGTGGCACCGGGGTGACCGAGTTCTATTCGCCCTTCAAGCAGGCCGACATGGTGGCCGGCTACACCACCGTGCCCAAGGTGGGCTGGGGGGTGATGGTGCCGCAGCCCAAGGCCGAGGTGATGGCGCAGATCGAGCGCATCCGTGACGAACAGCTGCTCTGGGCGGCCGTCGCCGTCCTCCTCGCCCTCGTCTTTTCCCTCTCCCTGGCACGCTGGATCACGCGTCCCATCGATCGCTTGGCCGAGGCGGGCCAGCGCCTGCACGAGAACGATTTCAACAGCGAACTGCCCGAACTCGGCCGCGGTGCACCGCGCGAGCTGCAACAGCTGGCGGCCAACCTGGGCGGCGCCGTGGCCGAGCTGGTGGAATCGCGCAAGGCCCTAGGGCGCCTCAACGACAGCCTGCAGGTGCGGGTGGACGAGGCCACCCAGGAGCTGCGCAAGAGCAATCAGCAGCTGCAACACCTGGCGGAGAGCGATCACCTCACCGGCCTCGCCAACCGACGCCACTTCGAGCAGCGCTTGGCCCATCTCGCCTCACGCCGCCAGGCCGACGGGCAGAGCATCTGCCTGCTGTTGTTGGACGTGGATCGCTTCAAGGCCATCAACGACAACTACGGTCATGCCGCCGGCGATGAGGTGCTGATCCAGATCGCCCGCCTGCTGCGTGAAAATCTGCGCGCCAGCGATCTGCCGGCGCGTTATGCGGGTGACGAGTTCGTCGTCCTCATGCGCGCCGATCTGGCGACGGGTCGGGCGCGGGCGCGCCAGCTACGGCAGGCCATCGACGACTTCCACTTCGAGTTCGAGGGCGAGACCCTGCACGCGACGGTGAGCATCGGCCTGGTGAGCTGGGACAGCCTGGACCGCACACGACGGCCCGACGAACTGCTGCACCAGGTGGATGAGGCCATGTACGAGGCCAAGAACGAGGGCCGCAACCGGGTCGCCGAGGTGGCGGCGCGCAGAAGCGCCCTTTGAGGGCGCAGGCCTGGTGGTGCCGTTGCAGGGTTCAATGATTCCCCAACTCTGCCGCTAAATCAGACATATACACCCCGCCTCTCACAGATGCAGAACCCCTTAAGGAGACCGCACGATGCCGTCCATAAAACAAGCCCTGGTCACCCTCGCCCTGTTGGCGGGTATGCTGCCCTTGGCCTCGCCGGCCGCCGCTGAGGACGAATTCCCCGGGCGCAAACTGTACCCGGACGTCGCCACCCTCTCCCTCGAACAACTCCATGCCCGCTTGGACGAGGTGAATACGGTGGATGTGCGTTCCGCCTTCGAATACAAGACCCTGCACATCTCGGGTGCCAGCAACATCCCCCTCGCCGACCCTGAGTTTGCCGCCAAGTTGGCCGAACTGCGCGCCGGAAATGACAAGGACATCGTGGTCTATTGCAATGGCAAGACCTGCATGAAGTCCTACAAGGCGGCGCAGAAGGCCGCGGCGGCGGGCATCGACAGGGTCTACGCCTACGATGCCGGTATCATGGACTGGGCCAAGGCCTACCCTAAACAGGCCCTGCTCCTCGGCAAACCGCTGGGCGACGCCAAGCGGCTGATCAGCAAGGCGGAATTCAAGAAACACCTGCTCAGCCCTGGCGATTTCGGGGAACGCATCGCAGCCAGTAATGCTTTGGTGTTGGACGTGCGTGACCGCTTGCAGCGTGATTCTCTGGGGATCTTCCCCGGCCGCGAACGGCGGGTCTATCTGGACGACAGCAAGAAACTGGATCGCTACATACGCAAGGCCCTGCAGGGCAACCGCGGGTTGTTGATCTACGACGCTGCGGGCAAACAGGTACGCTGGTTGCAGTATTACCTGAAAGACCGCGGCGTGAGGAACTATGCTTTCATGAAGGGTGGGGCACGCGCCTACTACAAAGAGATGACGGACGATTTCCTCGGCGGCAAGTAACGGTTACACCTGCCGCACAGGCCAGGAGGCTGGAACAGACCAGCAAGACCATGCGCAGCTATATTCGCCACCCCTCGAGTATTCCCATCGACTTCCAACTGAAGGGCGCCGAGGGCAACGCCCGGCCCGCAGAGACAGAACACGCCCTCAACGTCAGCAAGGGCGGGCTGGCCTTTCTCTGGCACCATCCCATCGCCCCCGGCAGCACGATCCGGGTGCGCATCACCCTGGTCGATCCGCCCTTCGAGGCCCTGGGCCATGTCGCCTGGAGCCGGCACAAGGGGGACCACTACGAAATCGGTATGACCTTTCTCGACGATGCCGACCTCTTTCCCGCGCGCATGGTGGAGCAGCTCTGCCACATCGAGGAGTACCGGCGGCAGATTCTGCGAGAAGAGGGGCGCGAACTGAGCAGTGAGCAGGCGGCCCGGGAGTGGATCAGCCGCTTTGCCACCGATTTCCCCGGTGCCGACACCTGACCCGATCTATTCGAGAAGGCATGGATTCGGTTCGGTAGACGGCTTCGCGGTCTGTTTCCAATGGTCGGCAGGGGTCGGCAGGCGATGGTCGCTGTCTGCGCGAGATCTCGTGCAAAAAAAAATACCCCCGGGCCGAGGCGCCGGGGGTAACCCCACGAAAGTTGTGGGCAGGGGAGAGTCGGGGATGTGGCCTACATGGCCAGAGCGATGCGGGCCCCGTCGTGGTCGTCCATTTCGCTCAGCAGGGTCTTCGCCTCGGCCAGGCCTTGGGCCGCTGCCAAGTCGAGCCAGTAGGTGGCCTGGCGGGTGTCCCGCGGCACGCCGTCGTCGCCGTAGGCATAGAGGCGGCCCAGACTCAGCTGGGCGAGGGCCTGACCTTGGCGGGCGGCGCGCTCGTACCAGCGCAGGGCCAGGGCCATGTCCTTGCGTACGCCCTGGGCCTTCTCGTACATGGAGGCGAGGGTGGCCTGTGCCTCGGCCTCGCCCATCTGGGCGAAGACATCGAATTCCGAGGCGGCGATGCCCAGCAGATGCTGAGCTTCGGCGTGGTCGCTGGCGACGCCTTCGGCGCCCTGAGTCAGCAGCAGTCCCAGCTTGTAGTAGGCGATGTGGTGGCCCTGATCCATGGCCTTGCGGTACCACTCGATGGCCTTGGCGGCCTCGCCGCGGGCGACATAGCGCTCGGCGAGGGAAAACTGGGCCTGGGCCAGCCCGCTCTCTGCGGCCTTGCGCGTCCAGTGCAG
The DNA here is from genome assembly GCA_024762755.1 of Gammaproteobacteria bacterium. GTDB lineage: Bacteria > Pseudomonadota > Gammaproteobacteria > SZUA-152 > SZUA-152 > JANTGX01. The sequence continues at coordinate 2,756 of JANTGX010000067.1, read as the reverse complement.
GGCCTCGCCCGCTTCGGCGTGGAGTTTGCCTTCGCTGTAGAGACGCATGAGCATGTGTTCGGCACCAGGGTTGCCGGCGCGGGCGCTCTCGCTGAACAGACGGCCCGCCGCCTGGAAGTTGCCCACGGCAAAGGCCATGAGGCCGTCGTCATAGCTGTCGGCCTGGGCCAGGCCGAGGCCGCCGGCGAAGATGAGGCCACCGATGAGGCCCTGGCTGAGATGCTTGCGAAAGTTCATGCTATTTTGTCTCCTTGTTCGGCGAGTCTTTGTCGCCCCGATGTCTGTGTCTTGTATCCATTGGCGGCATCCCAGCGTGGGATTTTCAGATGCTTGTTCGTAAAATGTGATATCGGTCACCAACTATCTCGCTTTCCATGATATCGGTGGCCACAATGACACCCTGCGTCGGTTTGTCGGATGCGCGCCCGCGGTGTCTGTGGTAAAAAGACTAGACCATTTACTTATAAAGAAAAATAATTTATAAGTGTATTTTTATCTGTAATGAATATAAGGCGGTGAGACGGTGAAGCTGCAGCAATTGCGTTACATCTGCGAGGTGGCCAGACGCGGTCTCAATGTCACCACGGCGGCCGAACGGCTGTTTACCGCACAGTCCGGCATCAGCACCCAGATCCGTCTGCTCGAGGAAGAGCTCAACGTGCAGATCTTCGAGCGCCACGGTAAGCGCCTGACGGGGGTCACGCCGGTGGGCCAGGGCATCATCGAGATGGCCGAGCGCATCCTCACGGAGACGGACAATATCCGCCAGCTGGCGCAGCAGGCCAACGACGACAGCCAGGGCACCCTGTCCATCGCCACCACCCACACCCAGGCCTATCATGTGCTGCCGCCGGTCATCGCCCGCTTCACCCAGGAATATCCCGGTATCAAGCTGCGCATCCATCAGGGTGACGTGAAACAGATCTACGAGATGCTGCTCTCGCGTACCGCCGACGTGGCCATCACTACGGTGGCGCGCAACATGCCCAATGAACTGGTCATGCTGCCCTTCCGCGACTGGAACATGGCGGTCATCACGCCGCCGGGACATCCCCTGACGGAGCTGGACAGCCTGAGCCTGGAGTCCCTGGCGCAGTATCCCCTGATCACCTATGACAACAGTGTCTCCGGTCGTGCCGCCATCAATCAGGCCTTCACCGATGCCAATCTGCTGACCAATATCGCCCTCACCGCCCTGGATGCGGACATCATCAAGAAGTACGTCAAACTGGGCCTGGGGGTCGGCGTGATCGCGGAGACGGCGCTGGATGCGGAGGAGGATCGCGACTTGGCGGTGCTGGAGGCAGGACACCTGTTTCAGCCGAGCACCAGTTGCATCAGCGTGCATCGCGGCCGCCACCTGCGCAATTTCGTCTACGCCTTCATCACCTACATCACACCGCAGCTGACCGAGGACGCGGTGGAGGGGATCCTCCACTGGGAGTCGGCAAAGAACGAGGTTCGCTCCGCGGGCAAGGGCTGAAGCCCTCAGTCCATCCCCCGTTGCGCCACCAGCATGGCCTCGTCCCGCCAACCCTGGCGGATGTCGCCGATGCAGCCCTCTTCCCGATAGACGCGCACCGTCAGGCCCGCGAACAGGCGCAGCAGTTCGTTCTCGGCCAGGAGGAAGGCGGGGTTGCGCGGGCCACCGTCGCCGGGCCGCTGGTGCACGAAGGTCTGGTAGAAGAGCAGGCCGCCGGGCCGCAAGGCGGCGGCCAGTCGTGGGCACAGCTCGCGCTCGAGAAAGCGGCTGACGACGATCACGTCGAAGCTGTCGGCCGCCGGCGGTGCACCGAGCACGTCGCGCACCTCGGCCTGCAGGGGAAGGCCGTGGGCCTGCTCCCGGAGGCGCTCGATAGCCGTGGGGGAGAGATCCCAGGCCTGGGTGTCGAGGCCGGCCTCGGCCAGCAGCCGGGCATTGCCGCCCAGGCCGCAGGCCAGATCCAAGGCCTGGCCGTGCGCGGGCAGCAGGTGGCGGTTCTCCACCAGTACGCGGGCGGCAGGGGTATCGGCACCGGGGCCACCCTGGCGGTAGCGGGCGTCCCATTTTTCGCGCATCGCGGAGTTGCTCATGGCGTCTTCTCGGTCTGATGGCTGGGGCCAGCGGTGTCGCGCGCTTGACCTGCCGGGGGGATTGGCCAAAGATCGTTGGCCATTGTAACCGTCTATCGAGCCCGCCCATGGAATCGCGTCTCACCGATCTGGAAATCCGTTATGCCCATCAGGAGGCGACCCTGGAGTCGCTCAGCGAGACCGTGTTGCAACAGCAGCGCCTCCTGCAGACCCTGAGCGAGGAGCTGCGGCGCCTGCGCGAACAATTGCGCAGCCTGTCCCCCGGCGAGGCCGAGGCGGCCGCCGACGAGACACCACCCCACTATTGATCCCATGAACGAATGGCTCTGGCTCTTCCCCGTTGCTGGCGGGCTGTGGTACTGGTGGGACGCCCTGCGCACCCGTGAGCTGGCGCGTCTGGCCGGCCGCCGCGCCTGTGAACGCGCCGGGGTGCAGTTCCTCGACGACACCGTGGCACGCACCCGCCTGCGCCTGCGGCGCAACGCTCGGGGCCGCCTGTTGCTCAGCCGCCGCTATGCCTTCGAGTTCACCAGCGACGGCGAGCGCCGCTATCACGGCAGCGTCGAGGTGTTCGGTGCGCGTGCCGAACGGGTCGAGATGGCGGCCTATCGGAGCGAAGACGCGGTGCCGCCGCCCTCCGATGAACGCCCTCCATTGCGCAGTTGTGCCTCTTGCGCGCCGCC